>VAWY01000131.1:0-18503 GCA_005888335.1 Actinomycetota bacterium | reverse complement strand
CGAGGATGAACATCCGCGCGTCGCGGGCCTGGGCCAGCGCGTCGCGCAGGATCTCGAACGTGACGCCGGTGATCTTGATGTCCATCTGCAGGGCGGTGATCCCGCGCTGCGTGCCGGCGACCTTGAAGTCCATGTCGCCGAGGTGGTCCTCGACGCCGGCGATGTCGGTCAGGACGGTGTAGTCGTCGCCCTCCTTGATGAGGCCCATCGCGATGCCGGCCACCGGCCGCGTGATCGGCACGCCGGCGTCCATCAGCGCCAGCGACGAGCCGCAGACGCTGGCCATCGACGACGAGCCGTTGGACTCGAGGATGTCCGACACGACGCGGATCGTGTACGGGAAGTCCTCGATCGACGGGACCATCGGCACCAGCGCCCGCTCGGCGAGCGCGCCGTGACCGATGTCGCGGCGCTTGGGGCCGCGCATGAAGCCCGCCTCGCCGACCGAGAACGGCGGGAAGTTGTAGTGGTGGAAGTAGTACTTCTTGGTCTCGAGCCCGAGGGTGTCGAGCCGCATCTCCTCCTTGAGGGTGCCGAGCGCGGCGACCGACACCGCCTGCGTCTGGCCGCGGGTGAACAGCGCCGAGCCATGCGTGCGCGGCAGGAGGCCGGCCTCGATCGTGATCGGGCGGATCTCGTTCTCCGCGCGGCCGTCGGGGCGCATCTTCTGCACCGCGATGCGCTGGCGGATGATCTGCTTCTCGAGCTTGTCGAACGCGAGCTGCGCCCTCTGGCGGTACTCGGGGTACTCGGGCGCATCGACCGGGCCCGAGTACTGCTCGAGCACCTGCTCCTCGACCGCCTTCGTCGCGTCCTGGCGCTCGAGCTTGTCGTGCACCTGGGTGGCGGCGTCGAGCGCCGCGCCGTGCGACTCGGCGATCTGGCGCAGGAGGTCCTCGTCGACCTGCGGCGGGCTGATCTCGATCTTCGGCTTGCCGGCGCGCTCGCGCAGCTGGTGCTGGAGCGCGCACAGCTTCTTGATCTCGCTGTGGGCGATGTCCAGCGCGTCGAGGATCTCGGCCTCGGGCACCTCGTTGGCGCCCGCCTCGACCATCAGGATCGCCTCCTCGGTCCCGGCGACGATGAGGTCGAGGTCGGTGTTGTCGACCAGGTCGGCCTCGTCGGGGTTGACGACGAAGTTGCCGTCGACCTTGCCGATGCGCACCGCGCCCACCGGCATCGGGAACGGGATGTTGGAGATCATCAGCGCCGCCGACGCGCCGTTCATCGCGAGGATGTCGTACGGGTTGACGTGGTCGACGCTCAGCGGGATGCCGACGACCTGCGTCTCGTAGTTCCAGCCCTTGGGGAAGAGCGGGCGGATCGGGCGGTCGATCAGGCGGGCGGAGAGGGTCGCCTTCTCGCCCGCGCGGCCCTCGCGCTTGAAGAACGAGCCGGGGATCTTGCCCGCGGCGTACATGCGCTCCTCGACGTCGACGGTGAGCGGCAGGAAGTCGACGTCGCGCTGGTTGCCTGCGGTGGCGGTCGCAAGGACCACGGTGTCGCCCTGGCGGACGACGACGGCGCCGGAGGCCTGCTTGGCCATCTTCCCGGTCTCGAAGGAGATTTCGCTCCCGGCGATCTCCACGGAGACCGTGGTCACGGCGTCTTCAGTCATGCAGTTGTCCTCCCTGGCCCGCGCGTCGGACCCCGGCGGGCCGGATGCTTCGCTGTCTGCGGTATCCGAACTCGCGGCAGGATACTCGGCGGCCGGGGCGGCTCACCCCAGGAGGCCGGCATCGGGCACGCCGTCGAGGCGCCGGCCCCCGGGCAGGAAGAGCGTCGGGGTATGCATGGCCCCCGCGCGCAGCGCCTCGCGGGTGTCGCGCTCGACCCGGGCGGCCGCCGCGTCGCCGCGCCGGTCGGCCTCGAAACGCTCGAGGTCGAGCCCGAGGCGCTCGACGAGCGCCCACAGGTGCGGATCGTCCTGGCGGCCCTGGTCGGCGTACAGCGCGTCGTGGAACGGCCAGAACGCGCCCTGGGCGGCCGCTGCCTCGGCGGCGCGGGCCAGCGCGATCGCGCGCGGGTGCTTGGCCCGCAGCGCGAGGTGGCGGAAGACGCGGCGCACCGGCGCGTCGCGCAGGCGCTCGTGGGCGACGGCGCACCGCGGGCAGGTGAAGTCGGCGTAGACGACCACGACCGGCGCGCTCGGCGGTCCGCGCACGTGGTCGTCGGCGCGCAGTGGCGACGGCGGCGCGCTGCGCAGGTCGGTCATCGCCTTCAGCGTAATCGCGGGCGTCCTACGACCTCTGCACATCCGGCGCTGCGGAATCTCGCGCCGCTTCCGCGAGGACGACCGTTGTCCGCCCGATGACCGGACCGTACGGTCGCCGTACCCCGAACCCTTCCCCTGAACACGAGGAGCCCGTTCCCCCATGACGACGAACCGACGAAAGCTGGCAGCCGGCCTGACCGCCCTCGCGCTGCTCGCCGCCGGCCCGATCGCGGCAGCCGATGCACGCGGCGGCGGCGGCGGCGGCGGAGGCGGAGGCGGCGGCCAGGTGCAGCCGCGCCCGGTCACCCAGCCGCCCCAGCTGCCGCCCGGCCTGCCGCAGCTGCCGCCGGGCTTCCCCCAGCTGCCGCTTCCGCCCACCAACCAGCATCCGGTCCCCGAGCTCCAGCCGGGCGACGTCGCCCAGGTCAAGGTGCTGCGCCTGCTGCACAGCTGCCGCGGCAGCCTCCCGCTCGCCCGCGGCGGGCTCGAGTACGAGGTCTTCTCGATCAGCGGCGCCACCTCGCTGTCCGTCGAGATCGACAACGGCCCCCGCAACACCCCGGTGACGTTCGCGGTCGACGGGACGACGCTCGGGACGCTGACGACCGACGCGTTCGGCGACGCGAAGTGGGTCGACACGAGCGGCTCCCTCGTCCCCACCGTGACGTCGCTGGTCCAGATCAGCGACGCCCGCGGGGTCGTGGTCGGGACCTCCTGCTAGGAGTCGACGACGAGGCTCAGGCCCGGCTGCGCCGGGCCTCGAGCCCGTCGAAGATGAGGTTGGCCCCCGGGAGGTCGCCCGGGGAGTCGGCCAGATGGCTCCACTGCACGACGCCGTCGGGGTCGAAGATCACGATCGCCCGGTTGGTCATCCCGCCGGGCTCGAAGTACGCCCCCAGCGCCCTCGACGCCGCGCCCTTGGGCTCGAAGTCCGACAGCTGCGGGATCGTGATCCCGAGCTTGTCCTTGAACGCCTTCTGCGCCCAGCTCGAGTCCGTGGAGACGCCGTACATCCGGGCCCCCTGCGCCTCGAGGTCGGGCAGGATCTCCTCGTAGATCTGGAACTGGTCGGTGCAAACCGGGCTGAAGGCGAACGGATAGAAGACGAGGATCGTCGTCCGGCCCTTGAGGTCCTCCTCGGTGAAGGCTTCGCCGTCCTCGGTCTTCAGCCGGAGCTCAGGGGCCGGCGTGCCGGGGGCGACGATCCCCACCCGACGCCTACCTGCGCAGGCCGAGCTCGCGAATCAGCGAGCGGTAGCCCTCGAGGTCCTTCTTCTGCAGGTAGTTGAGCAGGCGCCGGCGCCGGCCGACGAGCATCAGCAGGCCGCGGCGCGAGTGGTGGTCCTTCTTGTGGTCGCGCAGGTGCTGCGTGAGGTCGTTGATGCGCTCCGTGAGCAGCGCGACCTGGACGCGGGTGTTGCCCGTGTCCTGCGGGGTGGCGCCGAACTGCGTGACGAGCTCGGACTTGCGCTCCTGGGTCAGCGGCATGCGGCCGGCCAATCTAGCAGTCGAAGTAGTCGCGGACGGCCTGGACGTCGCGGTCCATCTGCTCGATCAGCGCGTCCACGGACGGGAACCGGCGCTCGCCGCGCAGGCGCTTGTGGAACTCGATCGGCAGCCGGCGGCCGTAGAGATCGCCCTCGAAGTCGATCAGGAAGGCCTCGATGAGCTCGCCGCGCCCGGTCTGGAACTGCGGCCGCACGCCAACGTTGACCGCCGCCGGGCGACCGTCGGCGCGGCACGCGTAAACGCCGTGGCCGGGGACGACGTAGCCGTCGGGCGGGATGAGGTTCGCCGTGGGAAAGCCGAGCGAGCGCCCGCGCTTGTCCCCGGGGACGACCGGCTCGGCGACCTGGAACGGCGCGCCGAGCAGCTTGTCGGCGTACTCGACCGCGCCGCCGAGGATGAGGCCGCGGATGTGGCTGGACGAGACGACCTCGCCGTCGATCTCGAGCAGCTCGACCACGCGGACCTCGAAGCGCCCGTCGGCGCGCAGCAGGTCGGGGTCGCCCTGCGCGCGGTGGCCGAAGCGGAAGTTCTCGCCGACGGAGACGTGCGTCGCGTGCAGGCCGCCGACGAGCACGTCGTCGACGAACGACTGCGCGCTGCGCTGCGCGAACTCGTGGTCGAACGGGATCACGACGAGCTCCTCGACGCCGAGCGTGGCGATGAGCTCGGTCTTGCGCTCGAGCGTGGTCAGCAGGGGTGGCGCGCCGTGGGGCGAGACGACCGCCGAGGGGTGCGGATCGAACGTCAGCACGGTGTCCGCGCCGCGGATGACCTCGCGATGGCCGACGTGCACGCCGTCGAAGGTGCCGACCGCCACCCGGCGCGGGCGGGGCTCGGCGTCGGGCAGCCACGTGACCTTCATCCGATGGCCCCTGCCGCGGCCCGCGCGTCCGCTGGGCCCCGGATCGCGGATGCCGGCGGCCGCCGGGCGGACCGGCACAGTGGCGGAGGAGCCACGGGCCGGTCCGCACGGTGGACGTCCGGCGCCGCGAGGCGGCGCCCAGCGGGCGTGGGGGTCGTGGTAGGGGCCATCAGGACCGGAAGCCTACGGTCGGCTTGAGCAGGCCGTCCTCGAGCGGCTCGGCGACGGCAACGGGGCCGTCGTCGTCGACGAGCAGGACGGGGCCGGCCGCGGCGGGCGGGTCGGCCGGGATCGCTCGTCCGTGGGACGCCCGGCGCGCCGCCTCGCCCTCGATCGCGACCACTGGCATCACCCGCGCCAGCGCCTCGCCGAGCGGCACGATGCGATCGAGGTCGGCGTCCTCGACGCGGAACGGGCCGATCGCCGTGCGCCGCAGCTCCTCGCAGTAGGCGTCGCCGAGGTCGGCGATCAGCGACCGGACGTACGTCCCCGAGGAGCAGTCGATGGCGAACGCCGCGCGATCGCCCTCGCGCCAGAGCTGCTCGAAGCGAGTCACCGTGACCTCGCGCTCGGGAAGCTCGACCTCCTCGCCGCGCCGGGCCCGGCGGTAGGCGCGCTCGCCCGCGACCTTGACCGCGCTGTAGGCCGGCGGGCGCTGGCGCAGCCGGCCGGTCGGCAGCTCGAGGCGCTCTGGCGGGAGCACGCCCGTGCAGACGATCTCGCCCTCGGGGTCGCCGGTGCTCGACACCGCGCCGAGCCGCGCCACCGCGACGTACGACTTCGGCAGCGCCATGAGGAAGCGCTGCACGCGCGTCGCCCGCCCGACGAGCACGAGCAGCAGCCCAGTCGCGAACGGGTCGAGCGTGCCCGCGTGGCCGGTGCGCCTGCGCCCCAGCGACCGGCGCACGCGCGCGACGACGTCGTGCGAGGTCGTCCCGGGGGGCTTGTCGGCGAGGATGAGGCCGTCCACGTCAGATGGTTGGCTTCGCGGCCACCGGGTGCGGTGGTCGTGGAGCCGACCATCTAACAGAGAATGGCGGCCGCCAGGCGCTCGGCGGCGCCGGGCGCGTGGCCGAGGAACAGCGAGGGCTCGGCCAGCTCGACCTCGAGCACCGCGCCGCCGAGCAGGTCGACGCGCGCGTAGAGCAGCGCGCCGAACCGCTCGGTCACCCACACCATGAGGCGGTCGGCGACCTCGCGTTCGGCCGCCGACGGCTCGGCCGCCGAGATGTTCTCCGTCACATAGAGGCCGCTCGCGTCGCGCTCGGCCTCCCCGGCCAGCAGCGGTCCCTTGTTGATCGCGTGCGAGTAGGCACCGCCGAGGTACAGCAGCGCGGTCTCGGCGGCGTCGACATAGGGCTGGACCAGGGCGACGCCAAGGCGCGCGACGTGATCGGCGGCGGTGCGCGGGTCGTCGTGGCGGGCGGCGTCGATCGATCCCGCCCCGACCGCCGGCTTGACGACCAGCGGTGGCGCCGGGAGGCGGTCACCGGGCCGCGCGAACGCGGTCGGCACGACCGGCAGCCCCGCGGCGACGAGCTCGGCCAGGTAGCGCTTGTCGGTGCTCCAGCGCAGCACGTCGGGCGGGTTGCGCAGTCGGTCGCCCAGCGCGTCGGCCCAGGCGAGGAACTCGTCGCGGCGGCCGACGTAGTCCCAGGTGCTGCGCACGACGACCAGCTCGAAGGCGTCCCAGTCGACGGCCGGGTCGTCCCACACTGCGGGCACCGCCCGGCCGCCGAGCGCCGCCGCGAGCAGACGGTCGTCGGGGTCGAGCTCCGGCAGCGCCGCGCACGTGGCGAGTGCGATCCGGGTGCGGCGTCCCATCACGGCGTCGTGACCGCGCTCGCCACGCGGGCGCAGAGCCCGATCAAGCGAGCTGCTGCGCGATGGCGGCGCGCAGGAAGGTCACGAGCTCGGCGTCGCCCAGCCGGGTCGTGAAGCCGGCGGCGCGGCGGTGGCCGCCGCCGCCCTGGGCGCGGGCGATACGCGAGACGTCGACGTCGTCGTCGGTCGCGCGCAGGGAGACCTTGCGCTCCTCGCCGCGGCCGGGACCGAGCCGGTCGCGGATGAGCGCGGCGACCTTCGTGCCCTCGACCGCGCGCAGGTGGTCGATGACGCCCTCGGAGTAGCTCTCCACCGAGCCCGTCTCGCCGAAGTCGGCGGCGGACAGCCACGACAGCGTGAGGTGCCCGTCGTCGAAGCAGTGCGCCTTGCCGAGCGCGCGCGCCAGGAGCTGCAGCTTCGCGAAGGGCATGCCCTCGTAGAGGTGGCGGTAGATCTCGTGGGTGTCGACGCCCGCCTGGATCAGCTCGGCGGCCATGACGTGCGCGCGGCTCCCGGTGTTGTCGTACATGAACCGGCCGGTGTCGGTGACCAGGCCGACGTACAGCGCGTCGGCGACGTCGCCCTGCGCGCGCAGCCCGAGCGCGCCCATGAGGTCCCAGATGATCTCGGCGGTGCACGACGCCGCGTCGTCGACGTGGTTGACCGTGCCGAAGCGCGTGTTGTCGTGGTGGTGGTCGATGTTGAGCACGTGCGCGCCGTCGGATCCGGCGCCGGCGATCGGGTTGCGCTCGAGGTTGCCGCAGTCCAGGAAGACGAGCGTGCGCTCGTCGAGGTCGCCGGGCAGCTCCGTCACCAGCCCGTCGAGCGACAGGAACGCGTACTCGTAGGGCAGCGGGAGCTCGCTGGCGGGCAGGAACATCACGACGTCCTTGCCGAGCTCGGCGAGCGCGCCGCGCATGGCGATCAGCGAGCCGACCGCGTCGCCGTCGGGGCCCTCGTGCGTGACGAGCAGGAACCGCTCCGCGCCCACGATCTCCTCGAGGACCTGCTCGCGGCTCGCGGTCGTCGTCGACACGCTCACCCCTGCCGCCCCTCGGCGTCGAGCAACTCCTCCAGGCGGAAGGCCCGCTCGGCGGTGTCGTCGAGCACGAAGTCGAGCTCCGGCGTGTGCTTGAGGCGCAGCTCGCGCGCGACCTGCCGCTGGAGGTAGCCGTGCGCGGAGCGCAAGCCCTCGAGCGACGCCTCCCGCTCGGCCGGCGTGCCGAGGATGCTCACGTAGACCCGGGCGTGTCGCAGGTCGGCTGAGGTCTTGACGTCCGTCACTGTTACGAATCCAACGCGAGGATCCTTGAGATCTTGCGCCACGGCATCGCCGATGACGTGGCGGACCGCCGCATCGACGCGGCGCATCCGTTCCCCCCCGGTCATCCTAGACCTCCGAGGTCCTCGGCGGAAACCTGCAAGCGGCGGACCACGGCGCCGTCCGGGAAGCGGTCGATCACGAAGCGCTCGACGCGGTCGGCGGCGCGGGCGAGCTCGCGCGACGAGCCGCTGGTCAGCGCGACCGAGAGCGTGGACCGCTGCCAGGTGTCCTGGCCGCCCACCTCGGCGACGGCGGCGCCGAGGCGCCCGTGCAGCTGCGCCTTCACCGACGCGACGTCCTTGCGCTTGGCCTTCAGCGAGGCGGCGTCGGGGAAGTGCAGGTCGACCAGCAGGAGCGCGACGTACGCGTCGGTCACGCGCGACTAGGCCAGCTCGCGCTCGACCTGCCGCGTCTGGAAGACCTCCATCATGTCGCCCTCCTTGATGTCCTGGAAGTTGCGCAGGACGATGCCGCACTCGAAGCCGGCGGCGACTTCGCGCACGTCCTCGTTGAAGCGCCGCAGCGACTCGATCTCGCCCGTGTAGACGACCGTGCCGTCGCGCACCAGGCGGACCTTCGCGCCGCGGCGGACGTTCCCGTCGGTGACGTAGGAGCCCGCGATCGTCCCGATGCGCGACGCGCGGAAGATCTGGCGGACCTCGACGGTGCCGACGGTCTCCTCGACCTCCTCGGGCTCGAGCAGGCCCTCCATCGCCGCGCGCAGCTCCTCGAGCACGCGGTAGATGACCGAGTAGCTGCGGATCTCGACGCCCTCGCGCTCGGCGATCGCGGCCGCGTCGCCGACCGGGCGCACGTTGAAGCCGATGACCACGGCGTCCGAGGCGGCGGCGAGCATGACGTCGGACTCGTTGATCCCGCCGACGCCGCGGTGGATGACGTTGACCGTCACCTCCTGCTGCGGCAGCTTGGCGATCTCGTCCTCGAGCGCTTCGACCGACCCGGCCACGTCGCCCTTGATGACCAGCGCGAGCTCCTTGAGCTCGCCCTCCCTGGCGCGCTTGAAGACGTCCTCGAGCGAGACCTTGCGGCCCGAGCGGCGGGCGAGCGCCTCGCTCTTGAGGCGCTGGGCGCGCTCGGTGGCCAGCTGGCGGGCGCGGCGGTCGTTCTCGACGACGTGGACGAACTCGCCGGCCTCTGGGACGCCGTCGAAGCCGAGCACCTCGACCGGGTCGCCGGGCTTGGCCTCCTTCACGCGCTCGCCCTTGAAGTCGCTCATCGCGCGCACGCGGCCCCAGTGCGAGCCGGCGACGACCGCGTCGCCGACGTGGAGCGTGCCGCGCTGGATGAGGACCGTCACGACGGGGCCGCGCCCCGGGTCGAGCTTGGACTCGATGACCACGCCGGAGGCCTCGGCGTCGGGGTTGGACTTGATCTCCTGCAGGTCGGCGACGACCTGGATCGTCTCCAGCAGGTCCTCGAGGCCCTGCTTGGTCTTGGCCGAGACGTCGACGAACTCGATGTCGCCGCCCCACTCCGACGGGTTCAGGCCGCGCTGGGCCATCTCCGTGCGGGTGCGGATGGGGTCGGCGCCCTCCTTGTCGATCTTGTTGACCGCGACGAGCATGGGGACCTTCGCCGCCTTGGCGTGGTCGATCGCCTCCTCGGTCTGCGGCTTCACGCCGTCGTCGGCGGCCACGACGATGACCGCGATGTCGGCGGTCTTGGAGCCGCGGGCGCGCATGGCGGTGAACGCCTCGTGGCCCGGGGTGTCCAGGAAGGTGATCGTGTTGCCGTCGTGCTGGGCCTGGTAGGCGCCGATGTGCTGGGTGATCCCGCCGGCCTCGCCGGCGGCGACCTGCGTCTGGCGGATCGCGTCGAGCAGCGAGGTCTTGCCGTGGTCGACGTGGCCCATGATCGTGACGACCGGCGGGCGCGTCTGGAGCTTGTCCTCGGGGTCGGTGTACTCGGGCTCGGCGTCGACGTCGTCGGCGGCATGGACGATCTCGATGTCCTTGTCGAACTCGTCGGCGAGGACCTGGATGGCGTCGTCGGACAGCGTCTGGGTGAGCGTGGCCATCTCGCCCAGCGTCATCAGCTTCTTGATGACCTCGGGGACGGGCACGCCGAGGTACTCGGCGACGTCCTTGACCGTCGAGCCGGAATTGACCTTGATGAGGTCGATGGCCTTCTGCGCGTCGACGTCGAGGGGACGGAACTCCTTCTCCTCGTCGTAGGTGCCGCGCCGGCGCCGGCCACCGCGCCGCGGCGGGCGGCGCTGCTGGCCCGGAGGGCCGCCGCCGGGACCGCCGCCCGGGCCGCCGGGGCCCTGGCGGCGCGAGGCCTGCGAGTCGATGACGACGCGGCGCGGACCGCGGCCGGCGTTGGGGGCGCGCTCGCCCGTGCGCTGGTCGTCGCGGGTGGGGCGCGCGTGGCGCGGCGGCCCGCCCGCGGGGCGGCCGCCCTGCTGCTGGCCGCCGTCGGGCTGCTGCGCGGGGCGCTGCTCGATCGTCGGCGGTCCCTGGCCGGGCCCGGGGCGCTGACCCGGCGCGGGACGCTGGCCCTGCGGCGGGCGCTGGCCCTGCGGCGGGCGCTGGCCCTGCCCCGGGCGCTGACCCTGGGGACCGCGCTGGCCGCCCTGGCCGCCCTGGCCGCCGCGCTGGCCGCCCTGGGGACCGCGCTGGCCTTGCCCACGCGGGCCGCCCTGCTGGCCGCGCTGGCCCTGGCCGCCGGCCTGCGGCGCCTGGCCGCCCTGACGCGGGGGCCGGCGCTCCTGCGGGCGCGGCTGCGAGCCGACGGGCTGGACCCGGCGCGGCTGCTGTGGCTTGGCCGGCTCGGGCTTCTGCCCGGCGCCGGCGCCGGCGCCGTTGCCGCCCACGCCCAGCACCTTGAGCGCCAGGCGCTCGTCGATCGTCGAAGTGGGCGATTGGACCGAGAACCCGGCTTCCTGCAGCTGCTTGACGACCTCCTTGGGATTGAGGTCGTGGGCACTCGCGATGTCGCCGATGCGCTTCTTTGCCATCTCTATCTAAGACTCTAGCCCGTCGGGGGCGCTCTCCACACGGGCCCGGAACGCGCGCGCCAGGCCGCCGCGCCGCGCCGCGCGCTGCAGGCACGCGTCGTCGGGATGGACGTAGGCGCCGCGCCCGGGCCGCCGCTGCGCGCGATCGACGACCGCCCGCCCGCCGGGCTCGAGCGCCAGGCGGACGAGGTCGCGCTTGGGCGCCTTGGCGCCGCAGCCCGCGCAGGTCCGGATCGGGACGTGTGGTGCCGCTACTCCTCCGCCTCTCCGGTCGGCTCGGCGGACTCCGGCGCGGGCTCGAGCCCGGGGTCGTTCCCGGCCGCGACGGCGGCCTCCTCGACCTCGTCCTCCGTGTCCTCGTCCTCGCCGGTGAGCGCGGTGACGTCGTCGGTGTCGAAGTCCACGAGCGCCTGGTGCGCGGGCAGGCCGCAGTAGCGCGAGCCGGGCAGCGCGGCGTTGGGGCAGCGCCGGCGGGTGGCCAGGATCGCGTGGCAGCGCCCGTCGAGCTCCTGCTCCTCCTCGCCGCCGCCGTCCTGCTGCGAGGTCGCGTACTCGGTCTCGGACTTGATGTCGATCCGCCAGCCGGTCAGCCGCGCGGCCAGGCGCGCGTTCTGGCCTTCACGGCCGATCGCGAGGCTGAGCTGGTCGTCGGGGACGATGACCGTCGCCTGGCGCGAGTCGTCGTCGACGAGGACCTCCCTCACGCGGGCGGGGCTGAGCGCCTTGGCGACGAACCGGGCGGGCTCGTCGTTGTACGGGATGATGTCGATCTTCTCGCCGCGCAGCTCGGAGACGACCATGCGCACGCGCGAGCCGCGCGGGCCGACGCACGCGCCGACGGGATCGACGCCGTCGGCGTGCGAGACCACCGCGATCTTCGACCGGTAGCCGGGCTCGCGCGCGACGTTCTCGATCTCCACGAGCCCGTCGGCGATCTCTGGGACCTCGAGCTCGAAGAGGGACTTGATCAGCTCTGGATCGCGGCGGCTGACGATGATCGACGGGCCCTTGGTGGAGGGCGAGACCTCCTTGATGACCGCCTTGATGCGCTGGTTGTGCTCGTAGCGCTCGCCCTCGACCTGCTCGGACTTGGGCAGCAGCGCCTCCACGCGCTCGCGCAGCTGGATGAGCGTGTAGCGGGAGTCCTTCTGCTGGACGATCCCGGTGATCAGCTCGCCGACGCGGTCGCGGTACTCCTCGTACATCATGTCGCGCTCGGCCTCGCGGATCCGCTGAAGGATCACCTGCTTGGCCGTCTGGGCGGCGATGCGGCCGAAGTCGTGCGGCGTGACGTCGCGCTCGTCGATCTGGTCCTTGTACTGCTCGAACTTGACCGGGTCGATCTCCGGCTCCTCGGGCTCGCGCATCTCCCCCGTCTCGGGGTCGATGGTCGTCTGCTCGTCGATCGTCTCGACGATCAGGTGCGCCTCGAGGCGCTCGGGGATGATCAGCTCCGTGACGATGAAGTCGGCGGTGTCGGGATCGATGTCGACGCGGGCGTACTTGGCCGCGCCGGGCTGCTTCTTGTAGGCCGACAGCAGCGCGTCCTCGAGGGCGTGGCGCAGCTTGTCGGCGGAGATGCCCTTCTCACGTGCGAGGGCACCCATGGCCTCCAGGATCTCTCGGGACATGGACTACTCCTCCACCAGGTTGGACCGGGTGATGTCGTCGTAGGCGATCGCGACGACGCCCGTGGGCGCCGCGATCGTCACCTCGGCGTCCGACGCGCCGACGAGCTCGCCGGTGAACGACCGGTGGCCGTCATGGGTCTCGTGGGTGCGCACGCGCGCGCGCCGCCCGAGGAAGCGGCGGAAGTGGTCGGGCTTGGTCAGGGGCCGCGCGAGGCCGGGGCTGGACACCTCGAGCGCGTGTTCCTCGCGGACCTCGGGGAGCAGGTGGGTGACGCGCTCGCACACGTCGAGCGTCACGCCGCCGGGGTGGTCGATGAAGAGCCGGACCGTGTCGCCGACCACCTCGACAAGCAGCACCTCGACATCGGGCGCGCGTTCGGCGAGACGCGCCTCGATGTCTCTCTGGATGGGCTGCATTGGTCTCCTCCTGGCAAACAAAAAGCGGGCAAGGCCCGCTCCCGGTACGACCACCGGCGACTCTCGCCTCCGGCGCGGAAGGTTGTGGGGTCGAGCATAGCACCGGGCCTACGCTTGCGGCATGGCGAACGAGGCCGTTCAGGCGGTGGTCACGGGGGCCGGCGGGCGGCGCCTGGCGGACGGCGAATGGGGCCTCACGGTCGCCGACGTGGGCGGCTGGCCGCTGGACGTCGGGGTGCGCCTGCGGCGCGGCGTGCTGCGCGCGCAGGCGTTCGTTGCGCCGGCCGGCGCGGTCGACGAGCACGAGCTGCTCGTGCGCAACCGCGGGCTGCTGCTCGTGCGCTTCGCGCACACGGGATCGGGCGACGTCTGGCTGGTCGGCGAGGTCCTCTCCGAGCACGTCTCCGCGGAGTCGGTCGACCGGCTGCTCGGGGTGCTCGTGCAGGCGGCCGCGGACGTTCGGACGCTGATCGCGCAGGAGGCGGCGCGGAGCTAGGCAGCGCGGCGCCGGTTCGCGTCCCGGTAGCGCCGGTAATCCCGCCGCTCGGGCCGCAGCTGCGCCGCGAGCGCAAGAGGGTGGCGGGCCTCGCGGTGGCGGCCGAGGAGCTGGAGGCTCCGGCCCCAGCAGAACAGCGCGAAGTCGTTGGTCGGCGCGCGGGAGACGACCGCCTCGAACTCCTCGGCGGCCTCGTCGTAGCGCCGGGCGTGGAAGAGCGCGCGGCCGAGCGCCTCGCGGATCGACGTCTTGTCGGGCGCGAGGTCGCGCGCGCGGGCGAGGGGGACGACCGCCGCGTGGAAGTTGCCGCCCTCGAGCAGGGCCGTGCCGCGCTGAAAGAGGTCGTACACCGATTCCACGGATTACCAGTGTAGGGCGACGTCCCTGTCGCTTGGGCGAACTTCGTTCGCTGTAGGGCGACGTCCCTGTCGCGAACTTCGTTCGCTGTAGGGCGACGTCCCTGTCGCTTGGGCGAACTTCGTTCGTTCGCGCGAGGCCCGAGGCGCGACGTCACCGGCGAGCGGCCCGGCGCCACAGCGCCCGCGGCGGCAGCGCCCACAGCGCCCGCATCCGCCCGCGCACGCCGAGCCCGTCGCCGAGCGCGCGGCGCAGCGCCCGGCGCTCCTGCGCCGTCGGCGCGTGGCCGTTGCCGCCGTAGCGCCCCGCGCTGACCGCCCGCAGGTAGCCGGCCGCGCGCGGGTCGGGCCCGAGGAGGCGCTCGAGGTCGCGCAGCGTGGTGGGCGGGCGGGCGTCGCGCCCGGTCCGCCGCAGCGCCCGCTCGAGCTCGGCCAGCTCGGGCGCCGTCGGCGGGTGGCGGCGACGCTCGGCGCGCAGCGCGGCGACCAGCGCCGGGATGCCCAGGAGCAGCAGCAGCGCGGGCGCGAGCAGGAGCGGGCTGCGCCACCACGGCGTCGCCGGCCCGGCGCCGCCGTCTCCGCGTCCGCCGCCAGGCTCAGGGGCGTCGCGCCCCGTCGGGGCCGGCCGGTCGCCCGCCGGGTTGGGCACGCCGGTGCCCGCGCCCTGCAGCTGCGAGCGCGCCGGCGCGATCGACGGCGTCGGGTCGAACGTCACCCAGCCGATCCCCGGGAAGAACGCCTCGACCCACGAGTGCGCGTCGATGTCGCGCACGACGTAGTCGCCGCCGTGCGCCTGGTCGACGATCCCCGGCGTGAAGCCGGTGGCCACCCGCGCCGGGACGCCGCCCATCCGCAGCAGCATCGCCATCGCGCCCGAGAACTGCTGGCAGTAGCCGCGCCGGTCGCGCAGCAGGAACGCGGCGAGCGGGGCGCTGCGCTGCGGCGGCGACTCGTCGTAGGCGAAGCCCTGCTGCAGATGGCGCTGGACCGCGCGCACGTACTCGATCGGCGTGCGCGCGCCCGCGCGCAGCCGGCGGGCGAGCGCGTCCACGCGCGCGTAGGGCGAGCGGGCGAGGGCGCGCTCGCCACCGGGCCCGAGGAAGCCGCCGGGCACGCGCACCTGCGGCGGGCCGGCGGAGCCCCACGGCTCGAAGAACACGTCGATGCGGCGCCCGCCGCCGACCGGCACGACGAGCTGGAGGTCGCGCGAGAGCCCCGGGTACGCGAAGCCGGCGTCGCGCAGCTCGGCCGGCGTCGGCGTCGGGTAGTAGACGTCGGCGTCATAGGTGTCGCCCGACTCGAGCGGCGACCCGCGGGTGACGTAGCCCCCGGCCGTGCCGTCGACGGGCGTCTTCGGCGCCTGGGAGACGTAGGTGGTCGTGCCGGCGCCGATGAACTGCCGGCTGCGCAGCGCGCGCAGCGTGACGCGGATGTGCTGGGTCCAGTCGGGCCGCGGATACGTCGTGGTGTCGCCCGGCGGGCCGGCGACCCAGCGGCGCCCGTCGAAGTCCTCGAGCGTCTCGGCCTTCCAGTACGCCGCCCGCCGCGCGCGCACGCGCAGGACCTCGCGTCCGTCGCGCGGCCAGTCCAGCGGCCCGTAGCGATGGTTCCAGCTGAAGCTCACCTGGCCGCGGCCCTCCAGGCGCGAGGCGAGGTCCTGGACGTCGACGATCGGCCCCGCGCCGTCCAGGCGCGGCGCGAACACGAGCCCGCCGGCCACCGTCACGAGCACCGCGGCGGCAGCCAGCGGCGCCTGGCGGGGGCGCAGGCGCTCGGCATGCAGGACGGCGAGGAGCGCGATGGCGAAGACCGCGCCGACCCGCCACGGATGCAACGCGTTGAGCTGGACCGACGGGACGCCGTAGAGGACGGCGAGGACCGCGACGGCGAGCGGCCGCGAGCCGGCGCCGCGCCGGCGCGGCCAGGTCGCGGCGACCACCGCGAGCGCCAGCAGCGCCAGGCCGCTGAGCGCGAGGACCACGCGCGCCCACGGGTCGTGTCCCTCGTACGGCACGTTGATGGCGGGCATCGCGGCGATCCCGCCCCCGATGCCGTCGGCGAGCCGCCCCCACGCGCGCGGCGCGAGGTCGGCGAACGGCGTCCCAGCGACGAGGAGCAGCACCACCAGCGCGCCGGCGATCGCGCCCGCGATGGCACCGACGCGCCGCGCCCGGGATCGGATGCGCCGGGCGCGCAGCAGCACGGCGCCCAGCGCGCCGGTGACGAGAACGGTCCGGAAGAGCGCGCCGCGCGGCGGGGCGTCGATCAAGCCCAGCCAGCGATGGAGCGCGAAGGCGCCCGCGGCGAGCACGCAGACGAGGCGGATCGCCGGCCCGGTCAGGTCGGGCGCCGGCGGCCCGGCCTCCGCGATGCGAAGCGCCTGCGCGCGCATCGCCTGGGCGATCGGGGCGCGGTAGCGGTCGCGAGGCGGCGCCGCGACCGCTCGCCTGATCGCGTCGGCGCGATCGGCGGTCGCGGAGTGGCGGGGATCGGCGCCGGGGATCATGCGACCTCGGCCAGCTCGCCCGTCGTCAGCACGTACCCGCTGCACCCGGCGACCGAGAACGCCGCCCGCCGGCCCGCCAGCCGCCCGGGGACGACGAGGACCCGGCTCGTCGCGCCGGCCTGGGCCAGGCCGCGCGGCGGGCGCTCCACGCGCCGGGCCGAGACCCAGATCAGCGGGCCGCGCCGGGTGGCCAGCGCCGCCGCGCCCGGCGCGCCGCCGCCCTCCAGCAGCGCCAGGCGCACGTGCAGCTGCGTCCAGCCGTGCAGCGGCGGGTCCAGCAGCGCCGGCCGGCGGTCGCCGGGCAGCAGCAGGGCGCAGCCGCCGGTCCGCGCCAGGTGCACGGCCAGCGACGCGCACGCGCGCACCGCCGCGTCGAGGTCGGCCTCGCTCAACGCGCCGCGCGCGTCAAGCGCGACGAGCGGGCGCGCGTCGGCGTCGGGCGCCATCCGGCGCTCGAGCAGCTCGCCCGCGCGCGCGTAGGCGGGCCAGAAGATCCGCGAGGCCGGCGCGCCGATCCGGTGCGGGCGCAGCCCGTCGAGCTCGGTCTCGGCCGCGCCTGCGGTCGCCCGCCGGCGTCCGAGGCGCCCCGCGGCGCCGGCGCGCGCCGCGCTCACCACGGGCTCGAGGCGCGGCAGGACGAGCAGGACGTCGTCCTCGCCGTCGCCCTGCACCCGCCCGTCCACGAGCCCGAGCGGGTCGCTGACCGCGAGCGCGGGCGGTGGCAGGACGCGCCGGCCGCGGCGGCTGAAGCGCACCTCGATGCGCACCCGGTGAACGCCCGCCGCCGGGCGCAGCGCCAGCGGCTCGGGCAGCAGCGGGTCGTCCAGCGCGGTCCCGGGCAGGACGGTGATCCCCGGCCGGGCCTCGACGACGACCTCGACCGGCTCGTCCTCGAGCGCGCGGCGCACGCCGATCACGCGCTCGACGACGGTCCCGACCGTCCCGATCAGCACCCACGCGCTCGCGCCCGCCGCGGCGATCAGCAGCGCCAGGCCGGGGACGTAGAGCGGCTCGCCGTCGAACAGCGCCGCCGCGGCGAGCAGCGCGAGGCCCGCCCCGACGGTGATCCCGAAGGCGCCGCGGACGGTCCTGGTGCGCACCGCCGCCCCTACAACGCGGGCGTCGTCGTGACCGCGTCGGCCACGACGTCGGCGCCCGTCTTCCCCAGGGCTTCCGGCGCGACGACGATGCGGTGCGCGAGCACGGACGGCGCCAGGCTCTGCACGTCGTCGGGGATGGCATGGTTGCGCCCCTCCAGCAGCGCGCGCGCCTTCGCCGCCCGCAGCAGCATCAGCCCGGCGCGCGGCGAGGCGCCGAGCTCGACGCGCTCGTCGTCGCGCGTGCGCTGCAGCAGCGCGACCACGTAGGCGCGCAGCGCGTCGGACGCGTGCACGCGCGCGGCGGCGTCCTGGGCGGTCAGCACGTCGGCCGCGCCCGCGACCGGCTCGAGCCCGCCGACGCGATCGCCGTGCTCGTGCTCGGCGAGCATCGAGACCTCCGAGCGCGGAGTCGGGTAGCCGAGCGAGACGCGGACCATGAAGCGGTCGACCTGCGCCTCGGGCAGCGGGTAGGTGCCCTCGAACTCGACAGGGTTCTGCGTGGCGAGCACGACGAACGGGCGGGCGAGCTCGTGGGTGTGCAGGTCGACGGTGACCGAGCGCTCCTGCATGCACTCCAGCAGCCCCGACTGCGTCTTGGGCGACGCGCGGTTGATCTCGTCGACCAGCACGACGTTGGCGAAGATGGGGCCGGGCCGGAACTCGAAGCGCCCCTCGCGCTGGTTGAACACGTTGGTGCCGACCAGGTCGGCGGGCAGCAGGTCGGCGGTGCCCTGCACACGCGCGAAGGCGAGGTCGAGCGAGCGGGCCAGAGCGCGGGCGAGCGTGGTCTTGCCCACGCCCGGGAGGTCCTCGATGAGCACGTGGCCCTCGGCGACGAGGGCGACGAGGACGTCCTCGAGGACCTCGTCGCGGACCTCGACCGCGCGCCGCACGTTGTCGGCGACGCGCCGGATGGTGTCGGCGGCGTCGTCGAGCTCGGAGGCCGAGACGCGTTCCGGCACGCTCATGGCTTGGCCACCGCCTGGGATACGCCTGCGAACCGGACGCTCATCGCGCCGCGACCCCCGCGCGCAGCGCCGCCACCTCGTCGAGCACGGCGGCCGCGACCTCGCCCTTGGTCGAGAGCGGGACGTGGCGCTCGCCGCTCGCGGTGACGATCGTCACCTCGTTGGTGGCGACCTCGAAGCCGGCGTCGGCGCGCGAGACGTCGTTGAGCACGATCGCGTCGACGTCCTTGTCGCGCAGCTTGCGCCGCGCCTCGGCGACCGCGTTGCCGGACGGAACGGATTCCGCATGCTCCGCCGCGAACCCCACCAGCGTCT
>VAWY01000017.1 GCA_005888335.1 Actinomycetota bacterium | reverse complement strand
CGAGACCAACAACGGGAACCAGCACAACTTCAACGCGAAGAGGAACTGGCTGACGAACTCCCCGCCATACGGATACGGCGGACGCAGGGCCGACATGATCGTCTTGCCCGTCAGGATCATCATGTCCCCGACCTCTTCGAGCAGGCTCTTGACCGGCAAGAACCCACGATCGGCGACGGAACGAACCATCGTTCCTCCCTCAGCTCTGTGCTAGCTCTCTGGCACACTACATCACCGGTTTGCCAGAATGTCAAACCCTGTGTTGGCGGACTGGTAGTGTTGACCCGGTGAAGCGCCCCGAGGGCCTGAGCATCCGGCTCGACCGCGACAGCGAGCTGCCGCTCGGCGTCCAGCTGGCCTGGCACCTGCGCGCGGCCGTCGCGGCAGGCGAGCTGCGCTCCGGCGCCCGCCTGCCCAGCGTGCGCGAGCTGGCCGCCGCCACGGGCGTCAACGCCAACACCGTGCGCGCCGTCTACGCGCGGCTCGAGGCCGAGGGCCTCGTCGCCACCGAGCACGGGCGCGGCACGTTCGTCACCGGCGAGCCGGGCGGCGACGGCGAGCTCGCCGCGATCGCTCAGCGCGCAGCGCGCGAGGCGCGCGCGGCGGGCCTTGACCCCCGCGCCGTCGCCGCCGCGCTCTTCGTCACCGGCGATGCGGCCGGCGCGGCGCCCGCACCCGGCCGCGCCGACGCGGCGCGCCGGCGCGCGCTGCGCGGCGAGATCGCCGCGCTGGAGCGCCGCCTGGGCGACGTCCGCCTGCAGCGCCGCCTGGCCGCCCACGCCGACGACCCGCTCGCGGCGCCTGCGCCCCCGGCGCCACGCGGCCGCCTGCTGTCCGTGGCCGAGCTGGAGTCCGTGCGCGATGAGCTCGCCGAGCGCCTCGCCCTGCTCGAGGACGCCGAGCGCGTGGCCGCCGAGGCGGCCGGCGAGCGTGCGGCGGCCGCGCAGCACTCCACCGCGCCCCGCGCGCGCGTCACCCTCGCCCCGTCGCCCCCGCGCTGGCGGCTGGGCCACTCGGCCTAGCATCGCTCCCGCGCTACCGCGCGATAGCCGCTCCGCAAGTCGGTTCCCGTCCTCGCGAACGAGCGCAGCGAGTTCGCGAAAGCGATCGACGAAGTCGATCGCCGCTCCGCAAGTCGGTTCCCGTCCTCGCGAACGAGCGCAGCGAGTTCGCGAAAGCGATCGACGAAGTCGATCGCCGCTACCGCAGGAACGGCGGGATGTCGATCTCGTCGTCGGAGATCTCGAGCGAGCTGCGCTGGCGCTCGTCGAAGCGCACGTCGCGATCGCGCCGCCCGCGGCGGACGTCCTCGCGCGCCGAGCGCGTCCCGCGGCCGCGGTCGAAGCCCGTGGCGATGACGGTCACACGGACCTCGTCGCCCATCGCCTCGTCGATGACCGCGCCGAAGATGATGTTGGAGTTCGGGTCCGACGCCGCGTTGACGATCTCGGCGGCCTCGTTGACCTCGAAGAGGCCGAGGTCGCGCCCGCCGGTGATGTTGAGCAGGATGCCGGTGGCGCCGTCGACGGGCTCCTCGAGCAGCGGCGAGGAGATCGCCGCCTTGGCCGCCTCGGCCGCGCGGCTCTCCCCCGCCGCGCTGCCGATGCCCATAAGCGCGCTGCCGGCGTCGTGCATGATCGTGCGAACGTCGGCGAAGTCGAGGTTGATCAGGCCGGGGATCGTGATCAGGTCGGTGATGCCCTGGACGCCCTGGCGCAGGACGTTGTCGGCCTCCTTGAAGGCATCGAGGATCGACGTCCGCCGCTCGATGACCGCGAGCAGGCGCTCGTTCGGGATGACGATCAGCGTGTCGACGACCTCGCGCAGGCGCTGGATGCCCTCCTCGGCCTGATGCGAGCGCGTGGAGCCCTCGAACTCGAACGGCCGCGTCACCACGCCGACCGTCAGCGCGCCGATCTCGTTCTTGGCGATGTCGGCGATGACCGGCGCGGCGCCCGTGCCGGTGCCGCCGCCCTCGCCGGCGGTGACGAACACCATGTCTGCGCCCTTGAGCGCCTCCTTGATGTCGTCGCGCGACTCGGCGGCCGCCCCGTGGCCGATCTCCGGGTTGGCGCCCGCCCCGAGCCCCTTGGTCAGGTTGTGGCCGATGTTGAGCTTGATGTCGGCCTCGGTCATCTGGAGCGCCTGGGCGTCCGTATTGGCCGAGACGAACTCCACGCCGCGCAGGCCCGCGTCGATCATCCGGCTCACCGCGTTGGTGCCGCCGCCGCCGACGCCGACGACCTTGATCACGGCCAGGTAGCTGCCGCCGTTCTGCATGGTGATGTCGTCCGAGGCCTCGAGTATTAGTTGAGAGTTTTGCGGGCGCACACCCGCCCGACCCGCGATGCACGGTATGCACGGCGGTCACGGAAAGTCAACGCGGAGTCTAGGACAGCAAGATCCGTTGCAGATCGCCGAACCCTCGACCTGTGCAGCAGAAACGCGATTTCGCTTGCCTCAACCTGTAGTCGAGGGTTGGTCCTCCTCTTGCGACAGCCCGCCGGCCACCGCACGCTCGGGAACGCGGACGTCGACGTAGCGCGCGCCGCGCGCGCCGGGGTCGCTGAGGACGCGCGCCGCGGCCACCCACTTGGCCCGCAGGCGACTGCCGTCGCCGATGATGATCGCCGGGCCGTCGCGCAGGTCGGCTTCGAGTCCCTGCTCGCCGAGGAAGGCGCGGCCGACGTGGCGGCGCATGGCGGCGGGCGCAGCGAGGACAAGCGCCAGCTCGCGCTCGGCGCGGGGGTCCGCCAGCCGCGCGCCCGCGGGCGGCGCGGCGATCCGGACCGCGGGCACGTTGCCGGGGACCGGCGAGCCGCGCAGCAGCGTCCCGTCGGCGGCGACCGGCACGCGAGCGCCGGCCGAGCTCAGCGCCGCGACCGCTGGGCGCCCCAGCACGATCACCTTCAGCCCGTGCGGCAGGTCGCGTTCGGCGCGCACGTCGCGCACCGTCGGAAACGAGCGCACCGCGTCGCGCAGCGCGTCGAGGCGCACATGCAGCGTGGTCATCTGACGGGCGGCATCGACCAGTGCAGCCCGCACGCGCGGAGCGTCGGGCCCCTTCGCGCCGACCACCGCCACGTGCTCGACGCGCACGAGCGTCGAGTCGCGCACCCACAGGTAGGCGCCGGCCAGCAGCACGGCGGCGGCGACCGGCGCCGCGAGGATCAGCGGATGGTCCAGAATCCGCGGCACGATCGAGCGCCGCGCGCCGCGGCGCAACAGGGTCCAGCCGGGGGCTGCGGCAGCGATCCGTCGCACTCCTGGTGCGGGGATTCGACGCCTCCGCCCTACCCTCCTGCGCGTGACGCGCCGCCTGTCGGAGCTGACGACCCTGCGCCTGGGCGGCCCGGCCGCCCGCTACGTCGAGGCGCGCGACGAGGACGCGATCGTCGCCGCCGTGCGCGACGCCGAGCCGCCGGTCCTCGTCCTCGCCGGCGGCTCGAACCTCGTCGTCGCCGACGAGGGGTTCCCGGGCACGGCGGTCCACGTGCTCTCGCGCGGCGTCGAGCCGACGGGCCACGGGCGCGTGACCGTCCGGGCCGGGGAGCCGTGGGACCCGTTCGTCGCGGAGTGCGTCGCGCGGGGAGTCGCCGGGGTCGAGTGCCTGTCGGGCATCCCCGGCTCGGTCGGCGCGACGCCGATCCAGAACGTCGGCGCCTACGGGCAGGAGGTCGCCGAGACGGTCGAGCGCGTGCGCGTCTACGACCGCCGGGCGGACGAGATCGCCGAGCTGGCGGGCGACGAGTGCGGCTTCACCTATCGCTCGAGCCGCTTCAAGCGCGAGCCCGGGCGCTGGGTGGTGCTCTCGGTCAGCTTCGCGCTGCACCCCGGCGAGCAGTCGGCGCCCATCCGCTACGCCGAGCTGGCCCGCGCCCTGGGCGTCGAGGTCGGGGCCACGGCGCCGCTGGCCGACGTGCGCGAGGCGGTCCTGGCGCTGCGACGCGGCAAGGGCATGGTCATCGACCCGGCCGACCCCGACTCGGTGTCGGCCGGCTCGTTCTTCACCAACCCGATCCTCAGCGTCGAGGAGTTCGCCGCGCTCGAGCGGCGAACGGACGAGCACCCGCCGGCATGGCCCGAGCCCGACGGGCGCGTCAAGACCTCGGCCGCCTGGCTGATCGAGCGCGCGGGCTTTCACCGCGGCTACGGCGACCCGGCGACGGTCGCGATCTCCTCCAAGCACACGCTCGCGCTGACCAACCGCGGCGCCGGGACGGCCGCGCAGCTCGTCGCGCTCGCGGACGAGATCGGCGCGGGCGTGCGCGAGCGCTTCGGCGTCCGGCTCGTCAACGAGCCCGTGCTGGTCGGGCTACGCCTCGACCAGGGCGCGCCCGAGCCGGTCGACGTCGCCGGCGCCCAGGACCAGGACGACGTCGCCGCGGCGCAGGCGCGGCGCTAGCACGCGCTGGGCGTCGGCGAAGGACGGCAGCCAGAACACGGACCGCCCGCCCGCCGCGTCGGCGGCGGTCTCGGCGAGCAGCCGCCCGGTGACGCCCGGGAAGTCCTCGGCGCGCTCGCGCGCCGGGTAGACGTCGAGGACGGCGACCGTGTCGGCGCGCGCCAGCGCGGCGCCGAACTCGCGCGCCAGCAGCGCGGTGCGGCTGAACAGGTGCGGCTGGAAGACCGCCCACACGCGCTGCGCGCCGTCGAGCGTGCGCGCGGCCTCGATCGTCGCCGCGACCTCGGTCGGGTGGTGGGCGTAGTCGTCGATGACCAGCGCGCCCGACGCCGTCGTCCCCAGGCGCTCGAAGCGCCGGCCGGCGCCGGCGAAGTCGGCCAGCGCGCTCGCGGCGGCGGCGGGGTCGGCGCCGGCCAGCGCGCATGCTTCGAGCGCGGCCGCGGCGTTGCGCGCGTTGTGCAGGCCGGGGACGCGCAGGCGCACCTCGAGCCCGCGCCACGCGAAGCGCGAGCCGCCCGGCGTCAGCGCGACGCCGGCGGCGTCGTACGGCACGACGGCGCCGTCGCGCAGCGCGAGGAGGTCCGGACGGTCCCAGACGACCGCCTCGGGCGCGCGGGCCAGGAACGCGCGATAGGCGTCGCGCAGCTCGCCGAGCGACGCGTACGCGGCGTGGTGGTCGAGCTCGACGTTGGTGAGCACGGCGACGTCGACGTGCAGGCGCAGCATCGAGCGGTCGGACTCGTCGGCCTCGACGACCAGCCACTCCCCCGTCCCCCACGCCGCGTTCGTGCCGGTCGTCGACAGCGTGCCGCCGATGAGGTAGCCGGGATCGAGCCCGCAGCCGATCAGGGCGTGGGCGGCCATCGACGTCGTCGTGGTCTTGCCGTGCGCGCCGGCGACGGCGATGACGCGCTTGAGGGCGGTGAGCTCGGCGAGCAGGTCGGCGCGCGAGTGGACGGGCAGGCCGCGGTCGAGCGCGGCGAGCCGCTCGGCGTTGTCGGGCGGGACGGCGCTCGAGAGGACGACCTCGACGTCGCCGCCTGGGGGCACGTTGGCCGCGTCGTGGCCGGAGCGCGCGTCGACGCCGGCCGCCCGCAGGCGGGCCAGCGCCGGCGAATCGACGCGGTCGCTGCCGCTCACCGTCGCGCCGAGCGTGGCCGAGACGAGCGCGTAGCCGCTCATGCCCGCGCCGCCGATCCCCACGATGTGCAGGCGCCGGCCGGTCCACGGTCGCGAATCGCTCATCGCGAGCCGACGCTACCGTGACCGCCTTCGTGGCCGTCTCGACGACCGCACGCCGCACGCCGCTCGCCGCCCTGCGCCTGCCTCGCGCGCTGCGCGCGATCGCCTGGCCGCTGCTCGCCTCGCGGCTGGTCGTCTGGGGCGCGGGGATGCCGGCGATGCTCGCCCTGGGCTATAGCGGCTGGCGGGCGCGCGCCGACCCGACGAACCTCACCGCGGGGCTGGGCAGCGTCGGCGAGGTCATCGGCGCGCCGGTGATGCGCTGGGACTCGGTCTACTACGTCGAGATCGCCCGGCACGGCTACACGCAGCTCAAGCAGGCCGGCTTCTTCCCGCTGTACCCCCTGCTCACCGGCGCGCTCGACGGGATCGTCGGCTCGACGGTGGTGGCCGGCACGCTGATCTCGCTCGTCGCCTTCGCCGTCGGACTGGTGCTCTTCGACCGCCTCGCCGTCCTGGAGACCGGCAGCTCGCTCGTCGCGCGCCGCGCGGTGTGGCTGCTCGCGCTGTTCCCCGCGTCGCTCTTCTTCTCGGCGGTCTACACCGAGGGCCTGTTCCTGGCGCTGTCGGTCGGGGCGTTCCTGGCGGCACGCAGCGGGCGCTGGGCCTGGGCGGGCATCCTCGGGGGCCTCGCCGCCGCGACGCGCAACGTCGGCGTGATGCTGCTGGTCCCGCTGGTCGTGCTGTACCTGTGGGGGCCGCGCGCGGACCGGCCGGGCGAACGCGGGCGCTTCCCGGTGCGCCGCGACGCGCTCTGGCTGGCGCTCGTCCCGCTCGGCTGCGCGGCCGTCGCCGCGCTCATGTGGCACAAGTTCGACGACCCCTTCACCGCCTGGACCTCGCAGGAGAGCTACTTCGGGCGCGAGTTCAAGGGCCCGTTCTCCGGGGTGGTGCTCGGGGCGATCAAGCCGCTGCAGGACCTCGCCGCCGGCCACCTCGGCGGAGCGGTGAACAAGGGCGCGCTGTTCGTCGTCTGCGCCGGCGCGCTGGCCATCGCGGTCGCCTCGTTCAAGCGCCTGCCCGCGGCCTACGGCGCCTACGCGATCGCCGCCCTCGGGCCCGCGCTGTCGACGCCGCGCGACATCGGCCCGCTCAACGGCTCGATCCGCTACGTCGCGGTCGTCTTCCCGCTGTTCCTGTGGCTGGCGCTCGTGCTGCAGCGCCGGCGGCGCGCGTACCTGGCGCTGTGCGCGCTCTTCGCGCTCGGGCTGGCCTACTGCTCGGTGCGGTTCGCCACCTGGCGCTGGGTCGCCTGACCGACCGCCAGCTGCCCGTGGGTGGGCGGCGACTTGCGCATGCGGTCGCGCTCCAGGGCGACGATCTCGAAGCGGCGGGCGATGAGGTCGGGCGTCGGGCGGTCGAGGTGGCACCCGCACGCGAAGCGCTTCTGGATCGGGTTGAGGCGAGTCTGCCAGCGGGCGAGGCGCTCGTCGGTGGCACGGACGTGCTCGAGGAACAGCAGCCGCCCGTCCGGGGTGAGGACCCGCTCGACCTCGGCGAGCACGCGCTCGGGGTCGGTCACCGTGCACAGCACGAGCGTGGCGACGACCGTGTCGAAGCTCGCGTCGGGGAACGGGAGCGCCTCGGCGGGCGCGAGCACGACGCGGGCGGGCACCCGCGCGGCGAGGTCCGTCTCGCTTGCGCGGACATCCGGTTCGCGGGCGCCGAGCTTGCGCTGCAGCCGGCGCGCCATCGGCTCGGAGGGCTCGAGCAGCACGACCTCGGCGACGTCCGGGCCGTAGTAGGGCAGGTTGACGCCGGTGCCCGCGCCGAGCTCGAGGACGCGCCCGCGCGCCTCGGCCAGCAGGGCGGCGCGCCGCGCGCCCAGGTCGGCGCGCTCGGCGGTGGCCATGAAGCGGTCGTAGCCGGCCGCGAAGACGCGTTCCCACACGCTCATGGGCGCCCAGCCTCGAGGACCTCCTCGGCTACGTCAAGCGCGGCGCGCGGGCGGGCGAGCGCGGACGAGGCGCGCGCCATCGCGGCCAGCCGGCCGCGGTCGCCGAGCAGTCCCGCGACCTCCTGGGCCAGGCGCGGCGCGGTCAGCTCGGCGTCGGCGACGACGATCGCCGCGCCGTGGTCGGCCATCCAGCGGGCGTTGGTCGTCTGGTGGTCGGCGGCGGCGTGCGGATAGGGCACCAGCAGCGCCGGGCGCCCGTGCGCGGCGATCTCGAAGACCGAGCCGCCCGAGCGGGCGACCACGAGGTCGGCGGCGAGCAGCGCGTCACCGAACGCGGCCAGGTCGAGGTAGGGCCGCAGGTCGTAGCCCGGCCGCGGGACCCGGTCGCGCAGGCTCGGGTAGTCGCGCTCCCCGCAGATGTGCAGGACACGGAAGTCGCGGCCGGCGAAGGCCTCGATCGCCGCCTCGTTGATCGAGCGCGCCCCGAGCGAGCCGCCGAAGACCACCACGCACGTCTCGCCCCCGGCGAGGCCGAACCGCGCGCGGGCCGCGCGGCGGTCGGTGGCCGGCGGGGGGATGGGCCGGCCGGTCACGCGGTAGCGCGGCGGCGTGCGGCCGTCGAGCGGGAAGGCGAGGCAGACCCGGCGGGCGAACGGCGCGAGCAGGCGGTTGGTCAGCCCGAGGTGCGAATCGGCCTCGGCGAGGACGATCGGCACGCGGCGCAGCACGGCGGCCAGCCCGACCGGCCCGGCGACGTAGCCGCCCGCGCCGAGCACCGCGGCCGGGCGCACGTCGCGCAGGAGGCGCAGCGAGGTGCGCACGGCGCCGAGCGCGCGCAGCGCGGCGCGCGCGGCGCGCAGCGGGTTGCGGCGGTCCAGGCCGCGCAGCGCCCCGAGCTGGTGCAGCTCGTAGCCGGCCTGGGGGACCAGCGCGGCCTCGGCGCGCTCCCCGCCGACGAAGGCGACCTCGGCGCCCTCAGCTCGCAGCGCGTCGGCGACCGCCAGCGCGGGCACGACGTGCCCTGCCGTCCCGCCCGCCGCGATGAGGATCCGCTTCGCCACGCCGGGATCCTTGCGAAACGGCCTCGAGGTGCGCCTGACCGCCGCCCGCCACGTTGAGCAGCAGGCCCATGCCGGCCAGCAGGACGAGCAGGCTCGACGAGCCGCTCGAGATGAACGGCAGCGGCACGCCGGTCAGCGGCGCGAGGCCGAGCACGGCGAAGACGTTGAGCAGCGCCTGGGAGAGGATCAGCGCGGTGATCCCGGCGGCGAGCAGCGCGGCGTAGGCGCCGCGCGCCCGCCGCGCGGCGCGCAGGCCGCCGTAGCCGACCAGGCCGTAGAGGAGCAGCAGCACCCACACGCCCAGCACGCCGAGCTCCTCGCCGATGACCGCGA
Organism: Actinomycetota bacterium; assembly: GCA_005888335.1. The sequence continues at coordinate 25,246 of VAWY01000017.1, read as the reverse complement.
GGATGAAGTCGGTGTGCGCCTCGGGCAGGAAGAACACCTTCTGGATCGAGGCGCCCAGGCCGCGGCCGGTCAGGCCGCCCGAGCCGATCGCGATCTGGCCCTGGACCGCCTGGAAGCCGGCGCCGTTCGCGTGCGCCCACGGGTCCAGGAACGTCGTCAGCCGCGCGCGGCGGTAGGGCTCGGCGATCGCGAAGAGCGCCACGAGCAGCGCGCCGATCGCCGCGCCCGCGAGCAGGAAGCGGAACGGCACGCCGGCGGCGACGAGCAGCGCGGTCAGCGTGAAGGCGATGACCAGCGCGGTGCCGAGGTCGGGCTGCGAGGCGACGAGCAGCAGCGCGGCGCCGGCGACGACGCCGAGGGGGCTCGCCAGGTCGCGCACGCTGCGCACGGTCTGCGGGCGGTCGGCGAGGACGCGCACGGCGTAGAGCACGAGCGCGAGCTTCATCAGCTCGGAGGGCTGGAACTGCACCGGCCCGGCGCCCAGCCAGCGCCGCGCGCCGTTGACCTCGATGCCGACGTGCGGGACCTTGACCGCGAGCAGCAGCACGAAGCTCGTGGCGAGCAGTGGCCCGGTCACGCGCCGCACGACGCCGAGGCCGCCGCGCGCGAGCAGCTGCATGACGACGAGCCCGACGGCGGCGTAGACGACGTACTTGACGAGGTAGCCGGCCCCGTCGCCCTGGCCCTGCAGCAGCGTGCGAGCGGACGACGCGCTGTAGACCATCACCGCGCCGGCGGCGAGCAGGCACAGCGTGGCGGTCAGCAGGATCCGGTGCTCGAGGGGCTGCTGGGGCGGCGGCGACCGGCGGCGGCGGGCCATCCGTGGCCCATTCGACGCGCGACCGGCTACCCCTGCGCCCGGTCGCCACGGATGGCGACCGATGCGCGAAGCGGCCAGCCGCTCGCGCCGCCATGCGAGACAGAGGTCAGCCGCTTCGCGCGTCGGGCTGGACGCCCGCGAGTGCCCGGAAGTGGTCGCCGCGCGCCTCGAAGTCGCGGAACTGGTCGAAGCTCGCGCACGCCGGCGAGAGCAGCACGACGTCGCCTGGGCGCGCGTGGCGGCGCGCCTCGGCGACCGCGTGATCGAGCGTGGCGAAGCGGCGCGCGTCCGGGATCGCCGCGGCGATGGGCCCGGCGTCCGCGCCGAAGACGTACACCGCGCGGCACGTCTGCGCGACCGGCTCGCGCAGCGGCGCGAAGTCCTGGTCCTTGCCCTGGCCGCCGAGCAGCAGGTGGATCGTCCCGGGCGGGAACGCGCGCAGGGCGACGAGCGTCGAGGCGACGTTGGTCGCCTTGGAGTCGTTGACGTAGAGGACGCCGTCGCGCTCGGCGACCTCCTCGAGGCGGTGGGCCACGCCGGGGAAGGCGCGCAGCGCCGCTCGGACCGCCTCCTCGGGCACGCCGCGCGCCAGCGCGAGCGCGGCCGCCGCGCGCGCGTTGGCCAGGTTGTGGGGGCCGCGGACGCGGATGTCGGCGGCGTCCAGTGGCGGCGCTTCGACGCGCCGCGCCGCGCCGGGCAGCGCGATGTCGGGCGGCGCGTAGGCGACGTCGTCGGGCCCCTGCCGCGCGAACGCGCGCAGCTTGGCCTCGCGGTAGTCCTCGAACGTGCCGTGGCGGTCGAGGTGGTCGGGCTCGAGGTTGAGCAGCGCGGCGGCCTCGGGCGCCAGCGCGACGGTGTCCTCGAGCTGGAACGAGCTGGCCTCGGCGACGATCGTCGCGCCGGGCGCGAGCGGCGTGCCGACCAGCGCGGTCGCCGCCGTGCCGACGTTGCCGACGACGGCGTGCGGCAGCGCGGCCTCGCGGTAGATGGCGCCGAGCAACTCGGTGGTCGTCGTCTTGCCGTTGGTGCCGGTGACGACCACCCACGGCTGGGTGTCGAGCAGCCGCCACGCGAGCTCGAGCTCGCCGAGCACCGGCATGCCGCGGGCGCGCGCCGTCGCGATGACCGGCGCCTCGCGCGGCACGCCCGGGCTCTTGACCACCGCGGCGGCGCGTTCGAGCTCGGCCAGGCCGTCGCTCGCCAGCCGGACGGGGAAGCCGGCCTCGGCCTGCGGATGGCCGGCGTCGACGCCGACGACCTCCTCCCCGCGCGCCGCGAGCGCGCGGCCGGCGGCGATGCCCGAGCGCGCGAGGCCGACGACGAGCCACGGGCCGGGCGGCAGGGGCGGACGCGGATGGGCCATCAGCTACGGGATGAGGTCGCGCGTCACGTCGCCCGCCGGCCGCACGTCGTGAATGCGCGCCACGGTCTGGCCCGCGTACAGCGCGGTGGCCTCGAGCAGCCGGTCGGGCTCGCCGGCGGTCGGCGGGCCGGGCGAGAACAGCGGCACGGCCGGGCGCTGCGCGCGCAGCAGCGCGCCCTGCAGGCGGGCGGGCGCGCGGCCGAGCAGCGGGGCGGTCGCCGCCTGCAGCGGTCCGAGCAGCGGCTCGGCGCGCCGCCACCGGCGCACCGCGTCGTTGACGAGGACGCGGTGCGGCGCGTGCCAGCCGGTGCCGAACAGCCGCGTCAGCACGGTCTCGGTGTCCGCGATCAGCCGCGCCTTGTAGCCCGGATGCGCGCCGCTCTCGTCGGTGGCCACGAAGCGCGTGCCCGCCACGGCGGCGGCGGCGCCGGCGTCGAGCGCGCGGCGCACGTCGGCGGCCTCGGCGATCCCGCCGGCCACCCAGAGCGTGAACGACGCCGGCACCCGGGCGCGTGCGGCGGCCAGCAGCTCGAGCGCCGGCATGCTGCCGCGGACGTGCCCGCCCGCCTCGACGCCCTGCACGATCGCCCCGTCGGCCCCGGCCCGGTGGGCCTCGAGGACCTCCTCCACCGAGCCGCACTGGTGCAGCCACGGGCGCCGCGTCCGCCGGCGCGGCCGGCCCCAGAACGTGACGACGACGTCGGCGTCGGCGGCCGCGCGCCAGTGGCCGTCGCGCGCGAAGGGCAGCAGCACGTTGGCCGCCACCGGCCGGCCGGTCAGCCGCCGCGCCGCGGCGAGCTCGGCGGCCATCGGCGCGGGCGCCACGAGCCCGATCGTCCCCAGCCCGCCCGCCGCCGAGACCGCGGCGGCCAGCGCCGCGGTCGTGATCCCGCCGCCCATGCCCGCCTGGACGACGACCGCCTCCTGCCACGCGCTCGTCACGTGAACGTCGCCTGGTAGATCGTGAAGCCGATCGCCGCGCAGACCGCGGCGAGGATCCAGAACCGCAGGATGATCTTCGTCTCCGACCACGCGAGCAGCTCGAAGTGGTGGTGGATGGGCGCCATGAGGAACACCCGCTTGCGGAACGTCTGGAACGAGAAGACCTGGATGAGGACGCTCAGCGCCTCGACGACGAAGATCCCCCCGAGCAGGATGAGCAGCACCTCGGTCTTGGTCATCACCGCGATCCCGGCGATCGCGCCGCCGAGCCCGAGCGAGCCGGTGTCGCCCATGAAGATCGTCGCCGGGAACGCGTTGAACCAGAGGAAGCCGATGCAGGCGCCGACGACGCACGACGCGGTGAGCGCGAGGTCGCGCTGGCCGGGCGTGATGAACGTGATCCCGATGTACGCCAGCAGGACGATCGCCGCGCAGCCCGCGGCCAGGCCGTCGAGGCCGTCGGTCAGGTTGACGGCGCTCGTCGTCCCGGCCACCACGAGGTAGATGAGCACCGGGTAGAAGACGCCGAGGTCGACCTGCGCGTCGACGAAGCGCAGCCGCAGCGTGTCGGGCAGTCCGGCCTTGTAGTGGGCGATCCACCACAGCCCGAGCGAGATGGCGATCGTCACGACGAGCTTCGTGCGCGCGCGCAGCCCGAGCGAGCGGCGGCGGATGATCTTCGTGTAGTCGTCGGCGAAGCCGAGCGCCGCGCACGCCATCGCCGCGACGTAGACCCCGACCGCGCGCCAGTCGTAGTCCGAGAGCACGAGGAACGGCGCGGAGATCGCCGTGAAGATGATGATCCCGCCCATCGTCGGCGTCCCCGCCTTGGAGTGGTGGCCCTCCGGCCCCTCCTCGCGGATGTGCTGGCCGAACTCGCGCAGGCGCAGGAACGAGATGAACTTCGGCGACAGGAAGACGCAGATGAGCAGCGCGGCGGTGCCGCTGATGAGGATCCGCCCCATGAGCCCTAGACCAGCGCTTCGGCGACCGCCTCGAGGCCCACGCCGCGCGAGGCCTTGACGAGCACCGTGTCCCCCGGTCGCACCAGCTCGGCCACGAGCGCGGCGGCCTGCGCCGCGTCGGCCACTGCGTGATCGCCGGCCATGGCCGCCGCGCGCGGGCCGACGGTGACGACGACGTCCGCGCGCTCGCGCGCGTAGGCCCCGATCTCCTCGTGGAAGCGCCGCTCGTCGGGCCCGAGCTCGAGCATGTCACCGAGCACCGCCACGCGCCGCCCGGGCGCGCGCGCGAGCTCGTCGAGGGCGACACGCATCGACATCGGGTTGGCGTTGTAGCAGTCGTCCACGACGACCGCCCCGTTGGCGAGCTCGACGCGCTGGCCGCGGCGGGCGGACAGCTCGACCTCGATCAGGCCGTGGGGCTCGACGCCGATCGCGCGCGCGGCGGCCAGCGCGGTCAGGGCGTTCAGGCGCATGTGAGCGCTGTCGAACGGAATCGTCACGTCGCCCAGGTCGCCGCCCGGGACGACCGTTTGGACGCCGTCGGGGACGCGGTCGGCGAGCTCGGCCGGGACGACGGCGGTGCCGCCGGGCCTGAGCGCGCGCACGAGTTCGAGCTTGGCGTGGGTGATCGCGTCGAGCGTGCCGAGCAGCTCGAGGTGCACGGGACCGACGTTGGTGATCACGCCGACGTCGGGCTCGGCGATGGCGGCCAGCTCGGCGATCTGGCCGGCGCCGCGCATGGCCATCTCGAGGACCAGGACCTCGGTGTCGGCCGGGGCGGCGAGCACGGTCAGCGGCAGGCCGATCTCGGTGTTGTAGTTCTGGGGCGTGGCGACCGTGCGGCGGTGCGGGCGCAGCATGCCGGCGAGCAGGTCCTTGGTCGACGTCTTGCCGGTCGAGCCGGTGATGCCGATGACCGTGGCGCCTAGCGCGCGCCGCCACGCGGTGGCCAGGCGCTGCAGCGCTTGCAGCGGGTCGTCCACGGCGAGCAGCGCGCCAGGAGGAGCACAGCGGCGTTCCGGAGGATGACCACCGGCGTCCGTGCCGGCGGTGCCCACCTCGGCGTGCTCGGGCGCGACGAGCACGCCCCAGGCGCCGGCGGCCAGCGCCTGCGCGGCGAAGCGCCCGCCGTCGGCGCGCTCGCCGGGCAGGCCGATGAACAGGTCGCCGTGGGTGACCTCGCGCGAGTCGACGACCGCGCGGCGCGGGCCTTCGCGGCGCGGCGCAGGCTGGACGAGGCGCGCCCCGGCCGCCTCGGCGAGGCGCTCAGGCGACCAGGCGTGCACGCAGCGCCTCCCGGGCGACGGTCGCGTCGTCGAAGGGGACCTTGTGGCCGCCGGCGAACTCCTGCCCCTGCTCGTGCCCCTTGCCGGCGATGACGACCACGTCGCCGTCGGCGGCCAGGCCGATCGCCCGCTCGATCGCCGCGCGGCGGTCGACCTCGACGCGCACGTCGTCGCGATCGATGCCGCCCATGATCTGCGCGACGATCGCCTCGGGATCCTCCGAGCGCGGGTTGTCGCTGGTCACGATGACCTCGTCGGCCAGCCGCGCGGCGATCGCGCCCATGAGCGGGCGCTTGCCGCGGTCGCGGTCGCCGCCGGCGCCGAAGGTGACGATCACCCTGCCGTGGGCGAGCTCGCGCGCCGCGCGCAGGACGTTCTCCAGCGAGTCCGGGGTGTGCGCGTAGTCCACGAGCACGGCAAAGCCCTGGCCCTCGTCGACCGGCTGGAAGCGCCCCGGGACCGGCGCGGCGTGCGGCAGCGCGCGCTCGATCGTGTGGTCGTCGACCCCCAGGGCGCGGGCGACCGCGACGGCGCCGAGCACGTTGGCCACGTTGAAGCGCCCGGGCAGCGGCGAGCGCAGGCGCATCCCGTCGACCGCGAACTCCGCGCCCCCCAGCGTCATGTGCAGGTCGCGGGCGCGCAGGTCGGCGTCGGCGTCGATGGCCACCGTGACGCCGCGCCCGAGCTCGTCGCGCAGGCGCGCGCCGTAGGGGTCGTCGACGTTGATGACGACCACGTCCGGGCCCGCCTCGAACAGCCGCCGCTTGGCGACGTAGTAGTCCTCCATCGTGGGGTGGAAGTCGAGGTGGTCCTGGGTGAGGTTGGTGAAGACCGCCGCAGCCCAGTGGATCGAGTCGGCGCGGTGCAGCTCGAGCGCGTGGCTGGAGACCTCCATCGCGCAGGCGACGTCGCCGGCGCGCAGCATGCTTGCGAACGCGGACTGCAGGTCGATCGCCTCCGGCGTGGTGCGGGCGAGCGTCGCTTCCTCGCCGCCGATCACGCTCTTGACCGTGCCGAGCAGGGCCGTCTGGCGGCCGGCCGCCTGGAGCAGCTCGCGCACCAGGAACGCCGACGTCGTCTTGCCGTTGGTCCCGGTGATGCCGACGACCTGCAGCCGGGCGGTGGGGTCGCCGTGGAAGCGGGCGGCGATCGGGGCCATCGCCGCGCGGACCGACGGAACCTGGATCTCGGGCACGCCGAGCCTCAGCGGGCGCTCGACGACGAGCGCCGCGGCGCCCCGGGCGATCGCCTCGGGCGCGAAGTCGTGGCCGTCGCGCGTGAAGCCGGGCACGCAGAAGAACAGCGTCCCGGGCTCGACGAGGCGGTTGTCGAGCGCCAGGGCGCTGACCTCGACGTCGCCGTGGGCGCCGGGGACGAGCTCGCTGAGTCGCATGGCGGCCGGTGAGGCTAGTGGGCGCCTCCGCCAGTCGGGCGGAGGCGCCCACTAATGGGGCGGGATGCGCAGGTACGGGAGCGCGAAGGCCATGATCTGGCCGAAGGCGGGCGCGGCGACGACGCCGCCGTAGATCGCGCCCTGCGGCTCGTCGACCATCACCGCGCACAGCAGCTGCGGGTGGCGCGCGGGCGCGAAGCCGACGAACGACGCCACGTAGTTGAAGGTCGAGTACTGGCCCGTGCGCGGGTCGACCTTGTTCGCCGTGCCGGTCTTGCCGGCCAGGTCGTACCCCGGGATCGAGACCTCGCTCGCCGTGCCGCCGGGGGCGAAGACGCCCTCGAGCATCGCGCGCAGGTCGGACGCCGTGCGCGCCGACATGATGCGCTTCCCGGGCGGCGTCTGGGTGGGCACGCCGCCGACCGCGCCGACCACGCGTGGCGGCCGCAGCATGCCGCCGTTGGCGATCGCGGCGTACTCGTCGGCCATCTGGATCGGCGTGACGCTGATGCCCTGGCCGATCGGCAGGTTGCCCATCGAGGAGCCCGAGTACTTCGATCGCGCCAGCACCTGACCGCGCTCCTCGCCGGGAAGGTCGATCCCGGTCGGCCGGCCGAACCCGAAGCGGTTGACCCAGCGGCTGAAGCGCTTGGCGCCGAGCTTGAGGCCGATCGTGATCGTCCCCACGTTGTTGGACTGGGCGAGGATCTGCTCGGTGGTGAAGATGCCGCCGGGCTCGTTGTTGTTGTTGTGGATCGTGCGGTCGGCGACCTGGATCGTGTCGCCGAGCTCGAACTTCGTGTCGGGCTGCACGACGTGGTCCCCGAGCGCGCCGGCGACGGTGAACGGCTTGAAGGTCGAGCCGGGCTCGTAGTTGAAGCCGACCGCGCGGTTCTGGCGTGCGTAGTCGGGCGCGCCGGACGGGTCGTTGGCGTCGATGCGCGGCCAGTTGGCCATGGCGAGCACCTCGCCGTCGCGCGGGTCCATCACGATGGCCGTCGCGCCCTTGGGCCGGTAGACCTGCCCGACGGCGCCGAGCACGGCCTCGACCTTGCTCTGGATCGCCGCGTCGATCGTCAGGCGCAGGTTCTTGCCCGCCTCGGCGGGGACCGTGTCCTGGACTGCGATGGGCTGCTGGAGCGCGTCCTTGGTCAGCCGGCGGGTCCCGTCGTGGCCGCGCAGCACGGCGTCGCGGCTGTACTCGAGCCCGGCCAGGCCGTGGCCGTCGATGCCGACGCGCCCGAGCAGCTGCGAGGCGAGCTGGTTGCGCGGGTACATGCGCCGGTTCGTCGGGATGAGCTGGACGCCGGGGATCGCGAGCTTGGCGATCGCCGCGCCGCTCTGCGCCGGGAGCTGGCGGGCGAGGTAGACGAAGCCGGTGTCGCGGCGGGCGAGCTTGCGCAGCACGTCGTTCTCGTCGGCTCCGAGGAGCGGCGCGAGGACCTTGGCCGCGCGCGGGACGTCCTTGACGAGGTAGGGCGTCACCGCGACGTCGTCGGCCGGCTCGGACACCGCCAGTTCGACGTCGTGGCGATCGAGGATCGCGCCGCGCCGGGCGGGGACCGTGATCTCCGAGACCTGCTGCGTGGTCGCGGCGTGCTTGAGCGTCGTCGCCTTGACGGTCCCCAGCCACGAGGCCTTGAAGCCGGCGAAGGCGAGGAGGCCGACGAAGCCGGCGAAGAGCAGGCCGATACGGCGGTGGATCAGGGGCACGGCGGCGCGGGACGGCTGCGGACGTCGCGCATGGTTGCGGGCGCGGCGGTCGGATCGGGCGGGCGGCGTTCGCGGCGGCGCTCGCTGCGGGGCGTGCCCGCGGTCGCGGAGATCGCGTCCGGCGCGCGGCGGCTCACGGCTGCTGCGTGGTGGCCGCCGGTGCCACGGTCGCGCCCGCGGTGGGCGCCGTGCGGGTCGCTCCCGGCGGTGCGGTCGCGGTCGCTCCGGGGGCGCCGGCCGTCGTGCCCGCTCCGGGCGCGCCGCTCGGCGCCGCGGTCCCGGTTGCTCCGGGCGCGCCGCTCGGGGTCGCCGTCCCGCTCGCTCCGGGCGCGCCGCTCGGCGCCGCCGTCCCGCTCGCTCCGGCCCCGCCGCCGCTCACACCGCCCGGCGTCCCGGTCGCCCCGGTTCCGGGCGCCGCTCCGGCGGTCGCCGCCGCGGACGCCGCTCCCGGCGTCGGCGCGAGCGCGCCCGCGCCCACCCCGGCCGGCTGCGGCCCGGTGGCGGTGCCGGTCGCCAGCGCCGTCGCTCCGTCGCCGCCCATGCGCTTGCCGTGGCGCCCGAGGAAGGTCACCGCTCCGGCTGGCGGGACGACGAGGCCCATGCGCGCGGCCTCGGTCTGGAGGCGGTCGTCGGAGCCGAGCTCGGAGACCACGCCGCGCAGCTCGGCGTTCTCGCGGTCGAGGATCGCCGCGCGCTCGACCGAGCGCCCGATGCCCGCGTTGAGCTTGAGCAGGGAGACCTGCATGAAGACGATCTCGAGCAGCGGGTGGTCGGCGAGCGTGGCGAGCCGGCGCAGCGCGCGCCTTCCCCACCCAGGCGAGCCGAGCGGGCGCGGCAGCGCGACGGCGCCGCCGGCGGCGGCGACCGCGCGTGGGCGGCCGGCGCCCGACACGCGGCGCGGGACGCGCGGAACGGGACCGCGGCGCGTCGCTGGCCGGTGGCGGCCGGTCGACGCGGCGGCGCTGGCGGGGGGCGGGGTCATGCGGGCTCCTCCGTGAGCGGCTCGTCCGTGAGCGGCTCGTCCACGAGCTTGCGCGCGGCGCGCAGCCGAGCCGACGCGGCGCGGGGGTTGCGGGCGATCTCGTCAGCCGACGGCGTGAAGCCGCCGCGGGCCAGCAGCGCGGCCTCTGCGCTGCGCCCGCAGGCGCAGACCGGCAGGTCGGGCGGGCATACACAACCCCTTGCCCGCTCGGCCAGGAAGCGCTTCACACGACGGTCTTCAAGAGAGTGGAACGAAATCCCTGCAAATCGCCCGCCAGAAACCAGGAGCGCCCACGCCAGCGGCAGGGCGCGGTCGAGCTGGTCGAGCTCCCCGTTGACGGCGATCCGGATGGCCTGGAAGGACCGCTTCGCCGGATGGCCGCCGGCGAAGCGCGACGGCGCGGGCACCGCTCGCTTGGTGGTCGCGAGCGGCCGGGCGCGGACGATCCCGCGCGCGATCTGGTTGGCGTAGCGCTCCTCGCCGAACTCGCGCAGGACGCGGGCGAGCCGGCGCTGGTCCCAGGTGTTGAGGATCTCGCGCGCGTCGAGCGACTGGCGCGGGTCCATGCGCATGTCGAGCGGGGCGTCGTAGGCGTATGAGAAGCCGCGCTGCCAGGTGTCGACCTGCATCGAGCTCATGCCCAGGTCCATGAGCACGGCGTCGGCGCGCAGGCCCTCGGCGAGCAGGTGCTCGAGCCCGGCCGCGAAATCCGTGCGCATGAACCGCGTGCGGGAGGACACGTCGGCGGCGAGCTCGGCGAACCGCTCCTCGGCGACCGGATCGCGGTCGAGGCCCACGAGCAGCCCGTCGGGACCCAGCCGCTCGGCGATCCGCCGCGCGTGGCCGCCGCCGCCGAACGTGCAGTCGACGACGACGTCCCCCGGCCGGGGGTCGAGCACCTCGAGCACCGCGTCCACCAGGACGGGCTCATGCGTGGCGGTCATGTCAAGAAGGCTGACCAAGTTGCGCGGTGATGTCGGCGATCTCGTCGGTGAGGGAGGCGTTGAAGTCGGCCCAGGCGGCGCGATCCCAGATCTGGAGGGAGTCCTCGGCGCCGACGACGACCACGTCCTTGCCGAGGCCGGCGTGGTCCATGAGGGCGGCGGGCACCATGACCCGCCCGGCGCTGTCGAGCTCGCTGGGGAAGGCGTTGGCGGCGAAGAAGAGGCGCAGGCGGCGGGCCTGAGGCGAGACCGGGTGCAGGCCTTGGAGGGCGGCCGCGCTGCGCTCTTCGTAGTCGCCGGGCCGCCAGAGCTCGACGCATTTCTCGAGGCCTTTGGCCAGGACGACGCCGTCGGAGAGGGCGGCACGGAACTTGGCCGGGACGGTGAGCCGGTTCTTCGCATCGAGCGTGTAGTCGAAGGTGCCGCGGAAGGCCACAGAAGGGGTGTCACTTGGTGCGCGCCGACGCCGGTCGGTCGAAAGAGGAGCCGGGGTGGAGGGGTGGGAGGAGCCCCTCCACCCCGGCTCGTTGTGTGTCTTCTACCCCACTCTCCTCCACAAAGCAACCCGATTTGCACACGATTCCCCACGATCGGCCACCCGGCGGTCCCCGTCGGGCCGATTTGGCCCGCCGGAATGCGGGTTTGATGGCGTGGGGAGTCGTGGGAGGCGGAGCCCCGGCGAGCGCAAGCCTGCGTGCATGTGGGCGCGGCGCACGAGGTGCTGCAGCGTTGGGCGCTGTTCCGTCCGGGCGGTGTGCGTGCCGGGTCGCAGGCCGCCGCGCCCCGGCGCCGGCCGGCGGATCAGTGCGGCACGAAGGCCGCGACGGCGCCGGCTGCCACGAGCAACAGGACCGCCGGGACGAGCAGGAGGGCGACGGCGAGCTGCAGCTTGGGCGCCGCCCGAGCGGCGCGCTCGGCGAGCGCGCGGGAAGCGTCGGCCCGCGACTCGGTGGCGAGCGCGGCAAGCGCCGGCGACAGCGGAGCGCCGTGGCGCTCGGCGCGCTCGATGGCGGCCACCAGTGCGCCGACCGCGGGCAGGGGCGCGCGCCGCGGCACGGCCCTCAGGACGTCGGCACGCGGAACGCCGAGCTCGATCGCCCCGGCCGCCGCCCGGAGCTCGGCCGCCAGCGCCCCGGGATGCCGGCGCCCGACGTCGGCCAGCGCCCGGCTCACCGGCAGCCCCGCCTCGACGGCGACCCGCAGCAGGTCGAGCACGTCGGGCAGCTCGCGGGCCATCGCGGCGGCACGGGCACGGGCCCGCCGGCGCAGCCAGGCGTCCGGGACCAGAAAGCCCGCGGCGGGCGCGGCGAGCAGCGCGACGACCCCGAGCCGCCCGGGCGCCGCCGCCGCAGCCGGCAGCCCGGCCAGGCCGCCGACGAGCGCGCCGGCGCCCTTGACCGCCATCACGTCGGCCGCCTCGAGGCCCAGCGGTGCCCCGGCGGCGGCGACCAGCGCCGCCAGGTCGCCCGGCGCGCCGGGCACGCCGAGCCGGCGCCCAAGGCGCGCGAGCAGGGTCAGCAGGCGCAGCAGGCGGGGCTGCGTGGAGCCGCGGTGGGCGCCGCGACCTGCCGGATGCGGCGGCCACGCGCGGATGGCGGGATGGGCGCCGCCATCCGGCTCCCCGCCTCTTCCGCGGCGAGACGGCCCGGCGCGCGCGGCGGCCAGGTCGGCGAGCGCTACGACGCCGGCGATCCCGGCGAGCAGCGCGCAGGCGACCGCGCGCGTCACGGCTCCAGCCGCGCAAGGCGGCGCATCGCGACGAAGCCCACGACCTGCAGAACCACGGCGGCGGCGAGCATGGCGGCGCTCGGTGGGAAGGACAGGACGTCGGCGAGAAAGCCCGGTCGGCCGAGCTCGGCCAGGGCCGCGGCGCCGACGGGCAGCAGGGCCACGAGCGCGCCGGTGAAGCGGGCTTGCGCCGTGAGCGCGCGGGCGTCCGCGGCCGCGCGGGCGGACTGCTCGAGCGACGCCGCGAGCTCGCGCAGGAGGCGTGCGAGGTCGCCTCCCGCGCTGCGCTGCAGGAGGATCGCCGCGACGAGCGCGTCGTACGCGGGCGAGCGGGCGCGGGCGCGCAGCGCCTCGAGCGCCGTCTGGGTTCGCTCGCCGAGCGCCAGGCGGTGCGCGGCGAGCGCAAGCTCCGCGCCGGCCGGCCCGGTCACGCCGCCGTTGGCCGCCGCCTCCCGCACGGCACCGCGGATCGAGTGACCGCCCGAGAGCGCGTCGGCCAGCGCCCGAGCGACGAGCGGGGCGCCCGCCACGAGCTCGGCGCGCCAGCGGCGCCGCCGCGCGGCGAGCACCGCCCGCGCCGACATCGGCCCTCCCGTTGCGACCAGCAGCCCGGCGACCGGCCCCGCGATGAGCCAGCCGGACGCGAACAGCGCGCCCGCCAGCAGCGCGGCCACGCGCCGCCGCTCCGCGAGACTCGGCGCGACACCGCCGCGCCCGGCTCGCACCAGCGGCGCGAGGACCCGCCGCAGCGCGCCGCCCGCGCCGTCGACCGCCGCGAGCACCTCCCACGCGGCGAAGACGCCGGTCGCACCCGCGGCCGCGGCGAGCACCACCGCCCGACTCATCGGGCCGTCAGCGCGGCGCCGAGGGCGAGCCGCCGGCGTGCGCGCTTCCCCACCATCATGCCGCCCCCGCCACGCGCTGGGCCAGCCGGTCGCTGAGCGCCGCGCGCCAGACCGGGCGGCCGTCGCGCCAGGCGTAGAGCTCGCGCGTCGCCGGCCCGGACGCGACGCGGACGACCTCGCAGAGCCCGACGACGCGGCGGGCGCCGTCGGGCAGGCGCGCCTGGTGGACGACGAGGTCGATCGCGTCGGCCACCTGCTCGCGGATCGCCGCGTGCGGCAGGCCGACGCCGGCCATGAGCGCCAGCGTCTCGACGCGGCGGAGGGCCTCCTCGGCCGAGCCGGCGTGCACGGTGGACAGCGAGCCGTCGTGGCCCGTGGTCATCGCGCTCAGCATGTCGAGGGCCTCCCCGCCCCTCACCTCACCGACCACGATGCGATCGGGGCGCATCCGCAGCGCGTTGCGCACGAGCCGGCGGATCGTCACCTCCCCGCGGCCCTCCAGCCCGGGCGGGCGCGCCTCCAACCGCACGACGTGCGGCTGCTGGAGGCGCAGCTCGGCGGCGTCCTCGACCGTCACGACGCGCTCGCCGGCGGGGATGAACGCGGAGAGCGCGTTGAGCGTGGTCGTCTTGCCCGAGCCGGTGCCGCCGCTGACCAGGACGTTCAGCCGCCCGGTCACCGCGCGAGCCAGTACGTCGCGCAGCGGCGGCGTCCAGGTGCCGAGCTCGACGAGGTCGTCAGGCGACAGGCCACGGCGGCGGAAGCGACGGATCGTCAGGACGGGCCCGTCGATCGCCAGCGGCGGGATGACGACATTCACGCGCGAGCCGTCGGGCAGCCGGGCGTCCACGAGTGGCTCGGCCTCGTCGACGCGCCGGCCGAGCGGGGCGAGGATGCGCTCGATCGCGTGACGGACCTCTTCCTCGCCCGCGAAGCTCGCGTCGCTGCGTTCGAGGCGGCCGGTGCGCTCGACCCAGACCGTACCCGGCCCGTTGACCATCACCTCCTCGACCTCAGGGTCGCGCAGCAGCGGCTCGAGCGGACCGAGGCCGAACGAGCGCTCGGCGACGAGCTCGACGAGGTGGTCGCGCGCCGCCTCGTCGAGCAGCGCGGCCTCGCGGTCGACCAGCGCTCGGATGCGCGCGTGCAGGTCCTCCTCGACAGCCTCCCCGGGGCGGTCGAGCAGGCGCGCGCGCAGGTCGTCCGCGAGGCGGTCGAGGACGGCGGCTTGGGTGGCGGGCTCCATGCCACCCGTAGGTGCTCGCCCGCGGGGATTCGCCCCCGCCTTCGCGGTCGCGCGACCGGCGCCGAGCAGGGTCACAACGCCTCCGTGACCGTCAGGCCGCCCGCCGCGGCGCCCCGCCGCTCGCCGGGCGGCCGCGGCAGGAGGCGGATCTCGCGGGCGAACGCCTGGGCGGCGGCGAGGTAGACCGCCTGGCGCACCGTCACGCGCAGCGAGGCGAGCACGCGGCCCTCGGTCGCCGGACGCGTGGCGAGCACCTCGACGTCGGCGATCGCGAGCGTCGTGCGGCCCGGGGCGCCGCCCCGCCCCTCGCGGGTGACGAGGACGTCGACGCGGCTGCCGGGGACGGGCGCCTGCGCGGACGCGACCGTCGCTACGTCGGCCGAGCGCTCGCCGGGGCGGAGCGCCGCCGCGCCGCCGGGCGAGCGCTGCGGGGCGAGCGCCGCAGTCGTGACGTCCGTGCCGGCGGGGACGGCGGCGCGGACGCGCAGGCCGTCCAGAGCTTCCGCGCTGGCGAATCCGCCGCGGGGCGCGAAGCGGGCCGGCACGCGCCGCACGCCGAGCCGCGCCGCGGTCAGCCGGCTGCCGGCCGCGAGCGGCTCGCGGGCGACGACGACGTCGACGAGCGGCCCGAGCTCGCGACGCAGCGCAGCCTCCCGGCCGGCGACGTCCGATGCGGCCAGGCCGCCGAGCAGCAGCGCAAGTCCGGCGAGGAGCGCGCCGCGACGGCGGCGGCTCACGGCGCGGTCCGCGCGGACGAGCTTGGCGCGCGGGCGCCGCGCGACCGCGCCTCGCAACCCCGACGACAACGGCTCACGAGATCACCCTCCGCCACCACGGCGCGCGGTTGGCGACCGGCGCGCGCTCGGGACCGCGGCGGCCGCCGTCGTCGTCCGCGGCGGCGAGCAGCGGCAGCTCGAGCGCGAGGCGCGCGCCGCGTGGCGAGGGCGCTGCCGCGAGGCGGCCGCCGTGGCGCGCGGCGACGTCGCTCGCGATCGCAAGACCGCGGCCTCGCCGGCCGCGACCCGCTCGCGGGCGGGCGGCGAGCGCCGCGACCGGCGCCGGCAGTCCCGGTCCGCCGTCGTGGACCTCCAGGCGCACCGTCGTCCCCGCGCCGGCGCGCACGCGCAGCGTCACCGGGCCCTCGCCGTGCTCGAGCGCGTTGCCGACGAGGTTGCCCACCGCCTGGACCAGCCGCAGGCGATCGCCGTTCACGAACAGTCCCGGCGGCACCGGCTCCACGCGCAGCTCGACGCCGAGCCCGCGCGCGACCGGCAGGAACGACTCGGCCACCGCCTGGACGACCTCGTGGGCCTCCAGCAGCTCGGCGACGTCGCCCGCGCGGCCGCCGTCGCGCGCGGCAAGGAGGTCGTCGAGCGCCAGGCCGGCGCGTCGCAGCTCCAGGTCGAGCACGGCGAGCGGCCGCGCGGTCGCCGGGTCCGGCGCGCCGAGCGCATGGACCGCCAGGCGCGCCGCGGTCAGCGGCGAGCGCAGCTCGTGACACGCCCGCGCGACGAGCTCCTCGCGCGACCGCAACCGCACCCGGACGGCGGCCGCGAAGCCAAGGGCCACCAGCGCGGCGACCCAGCCGAATCCGCAGAGCATGGCCGCCACCTCAGACCACCTCCCCGTCGACCAGCCGATAGCCGACGCCCCAGACGTTCACGACGAAGCGATCGCCGCGCGCGTTGAGCTTGGCGCGCAGGCGGCACGCGTGGCTGTCCAAGGTTCTCGTCGTTCCAAGCGACCGAAAGCCCCACACGCTGCGCAACAGCTCCTCCTTCGTGAACACCCTCGTCGGGTCCGAGGCGAGGATCCGCACGAGCGCGAACTCCTTCTGCGACAGCTCCACCCGCTCGTCATGCAGCAGCACGCTCCGCGACTGCGGATCGACCTGGAGCGGCCCGACGCGCAGCCGGCCGGCGCCTCGACGGCCCTGCGACCGCCGCAGCAGCGCGGCCACGCGCAGCCGCAGCTCCGGATAGGCGAAGGGCTTCGCGACATAGTCGTCGGCGCCGCGCTCGAGCCCGCGCAGGCGGTCGACCTCGCTCGCCCGGCCGCTCAGCACGAGCAGCGGCGTGAACGGGTCGACGCGCGAGACGAGCCCGTCGGCCTCGCGGACGCGCCGCACGAGCTCGAGGCCCGACCCGTCGGGCAGCCCGACGTCGACCACCGCGAGGTCGGGGTACTTGGTCTCGAGCAGCCGCGCGCCGTCGCGCAGCGAGTCGGCCACCAGCAGGTCGTAGCCGTCGGCGGTGAGGTTGTCGGCGAGGAACGTGCGCGTCGCGTCGTCGTCCTCGACGAGCAGGATCGTGGAGGCGTCGTCGGTCATGCCGCCCTTAGGGGGCGGCGCGCGAGAACTCGCCCCGGCTACCGCGGCCGGCCGGTCTGCTGGATCACCGGCCGCGCGACGGCGTCGACGATCCGCCGCGCGACCTCCGCGGCGGCCTGCTGCGGCGAGGCCTCCACGACCATCACCTGGACGCCCAGGCCGCCCGCCTCCTCGCGCAGCTCCTCGGAGAACGCCGCCACGCCGGCCACGGTCAGCGCGGGCACCGCGCCCCGCCGCCCATCACCGCACACGACGTTGACGATGTGCCCGCCGCCCTGCGCGCGCATGACGGGCAGCGCGGCGTGGGTGCAGTACAGGACGCCGAGCAGGTTCACCCGGACCGCATCGCGCCACTGCTCGGTGTCGGCGCCCTCGACCGGGCCGGGCGGCAGCGCGCGGGCGGCGTTGACCAGCACGTCGAGGCGGCCGAGGTGCTCGTAGGCGTGCTCGACGAACGCTCGGGCGCACCGCTCGTCGCCGACGTCGGTGGGCAGCGCAAGCGCGCGCCCGCCGTCGTCCTCGATCCGCCGGGCGAGCGCCTCGAGGCGATCGGCGCGCCGCGCCGCGAGCGCGACGGCGGCCCCGCGCTCGGCGCACGCCAGCGCTGCGGCCTCCCCGATGCCCGATGACGCCCCGGTGATGGCCACGGCCTTGCCCTCGAGCACGCGCGTCAGGCTAGTTCACTGCAACTTGTGCTGCAGGGGCAGACGCGGGGAAGGACTCGCGCGTACGATCTCGACGCTTCGAACGCCGGAGCCGCACAGGCCGCCGGCGTTCGCGATTTCCCCTGCCTATGGAGACCCGAAAGCGCGGCAACTACGACTCCGGAGACGACTTCGTCCTCGAGTACGGCGAGCTGCGCTTCACCTTCAACGAGCGGGACTTCTCAGAGCGCTGCGAGCAAGCCGCGATGAAGCTCGCCTTCGTCGGCGGGCGCCTGGGCGACGCCGAGCTGGAGGACCTCGTCAACCTCGCCGTCAACGGCGAGATCCCGGACCCGAGCTCGGCGCTGGGCGAGCACGTCAACGACTGCTGGCCCGAGCTGGTCGGCCCGGCGGACCGGTCGCTCGTGCACTGGCTGCGCCGGCTGGTCTTCCGCTCGGCGTGGCTGGACCAGCGCGTCAAGGAGGGCGAGCTCGACGTGGCCTTCAACCCGCGCACGCAGTCGTTCGCCTACGTGCAGCCCGAACGCGGCGGCGAGCCGATCGAGCTCGCCCCTGAGCCCTCGTGGGGCCGCGTCGCGTACGTCCCGCGTTAGCTGACGCCCAGCGCCTGCGCCCGCGCCTGGGCGATCGCGTCCGCGCCCGCCTCGCCGACCAGGAGCTCCGGACGCAGCGTCCCGCTCGCCCCGAGATCGAGCGCCGGGAAGCGCCCCGTCGAGGTCAGCGCCGCGTCGAGCGCGATGACCGTCGTCTCGCCGCCGACCGGCTTGCTCGCCGTCGCGATGATCGTCAGCGAGCCGCCGTCGACGATGTCGCGCGCGGCCGCGAGGATCTTGCGCGCCGCGTGGGGGTGCAGGCCGTCGAGCGTGTCGAGCACGAGGACGGCGTCGCCGCCGCGCGAGGCGATCCGCTTGGCGGTCTCCACCGCGCGCTCGACCGCCTGCGACTGCGCGTCGTGCGACGCGGCGAACGACAGGGCGACCGCCGGCTCGCCCGGCCCGTGCTCCTTCCAGTCGCCGATCTCCTCCGGGCGCACCCCGGCGAGCACGACGGTGACGTCCACGCCGTCCTGGGCGGCGAGCGCGGCGGCGATCCGCCGCAGCGCCTCGCTCTTGCCCGCGCGCGGGCCGCCGGCGATGACCGCGCGCGAGCCGCGCCCGAGCGGCGTGAGCCACTCGATCGCCTTGAGCGTCGGGTCGTCGGAGTTCAGCGCGAAGCGCTGCGTCGGGAAGGCCGCGGGAAGGTCGTCGAAGTGGATCCCCTCGGCGACCTCGTCGGCCGCCTTGCCGTTGATGGTGTCGACGCGGATGAGCGACGGATAGCGCTCCGAGCGCCGCGGCGGGCGCACCGGCCCGCCGACGCGGTCGCCCGAGACGAGCTCGCAGCGGCGCACCTGCGCGGCCGAGATGTAGACGTCGTCGTCGCTGGGGTCGGGCGGCGACACGCGCAGGAAGCCCGAGCCGTTGCCGAGCAACTCGACGACGCCCTCGGCGACGCGCTCGGCGGGCTCGGTGTCTGCGACCTTGGCGACCGGTCCCTCGGCCTCGGCCTCGGCCTCGGCCTCCCCCTCGCCCTCGTCGGCGTCACGGCGCGCACGCCCGCCCCGGCGACCGCGCCGGCCGCGGCGCGGGCGCTCGGCGGCCTCGGCGTCCGCAGCGGCGTCCTCGACTGTGCCGGCGCCGTTCTCGCCGCCCTGGCGGGCGAGGATCGCGTCGATGAGGTCGGCCTTGCGCAGCCGGCGGTAGCCGTCGATGCCGAGCTCGGAGGCGAGCGCGTGCAGGTCGGCGAGCGGGCTGTCCTCGAGGCTGCTGCGATCCAGGACGGACATGGCGGTCTCCTTTCCCTGGCTGGTCGGTGGGCTCCGGCCGCGTGGGGTAGCGGCCGGCGACTCGATTGATCAGGACGGTAGCGCCTTTCAGCGCTCCAGCCGGATCTCCTCCGTCAGCGCGAGGTCCGGTGCGACGTCCAGGTCGCCGCGCAGCGCCGCGCGCACGACCAGGAAGTCGGCGACCTCGCGCACGTCGTGGACACGGAGGATCGCCGCGCCGTGCTCGACGCCCCAGGCGATCGCGGCCAGCGTTCCCGCCAGGCGCTCGCGCGGAGGGCGGCGGGTGAGCGCGCCGATGAAGTCCTTGCGCGACGCGGCGAGCAGGAGCGGTCGCCCGAGCGCGCGCACCTCGTCGAGCCGGCGCAGCAGCGCGATCGTCTGCGCGGGCGTCTTGGCGAAGTCCGGCCCGGGGTCGAGGACCAGCTGGTCCTCGGCGACCCCCCGCGCGCGCGCCAGCGCCATCCGCTCGCGCAGGAAGCCGACGACGTCGGCGACCACGTCGTCGTAGTGGCCGGGGTCCTGCAGGCGCTGCTTGGGCGCGGCGCGCGTGTGCATGACGACCAGCGCGGCCCCGGTGCGCGCGCAGACGCCGGCCAACTCGGGATCGCGCAGGCCGCTGACGTCGTTGACCATGACCGCCCCGGCGGCGATCGCCGCCTCGGCGACCGCCGGCTTGTAGGTGTCGACCGAGACGAGCGCGCCATGCCCGGCCAGCGCCTCGACGACGGGCACGACCCGGGCGATCTCCTCGGCGGGCTCCACCGGCGGGCGCCCGGTGATCGCCGACTCGCCGCCGACGTCCAGCAGGTCGGCGCCCTGCTCGAGCAGGTCGAGGCCGAGGGTGACCTTGTCGGGGTGCCGGCCGGCGTCCGAGAACGAGTCGGGCGTCGCGTTGACGATCCCCATGAGCCACGGCCGGTCGCCGAGCTCGAGCGTGCGCCCGGCGGCGCGGATGATCACTTGCGCTTCTTGATGACGAGGCGATTCGCCACGATGACGTAGTTGCCCGCCTTGTCGGTCGCGCTCACGCGCAGCGTGTAGCGCCCGCGCGGGTATCGGTGCACGGCGGTCTTGGCGGTGAGCACGGGCACGCTCCCGTCGCCCCAGACGACGCGGATCCGCGCCAGCCCGGAGGCGCCCGGGTTCTGCACGTCGCCGGCGGCGAAGCGGAACTTGAGCAGCCGCCCGGCGCGGCGGGTCCCGGACACGCGCACCACGAGCGTGGGCGGGGTGTTGTCGACGCGCAGCAGGCGCGTCGGCGAGCCGCTCGTCTGCCCCCGGCGGTCGGTGGCGGTGACCCGCCAGCGGTGGATGCCGTCGGGGATGCCCTGCGGCGGGAGATACGTGGTCTGCTGCGTCTGGCCGATCGGCGCGCCGTCGAGCTCGACGGTGTACGTCGGCTGCCCCCAGAGGTCGAACGCGGCGCCCCAGCGAAGGGCCTTGAAGCGGCGAACCTTCTGCGTGGTGAACCCGACGAAGCCGCTCGGCGGGCGGTCGATCATCCCGGCGACGAGCCGGCGATCGGCGCCCGTGCCCTGGATGGCCACGACGGCGGCGTCGTCGACGCGGTCCGCTGCGGCGTCGTACCCCGCGGACGTGTCGACCGGGCCGAGGTCGGGGTTGGTCAGCGGCGTCTCGGCCTGGAGGCCGGCCTTGACGTCCCACAGGCGGCCGCGCAGCGCCACCGGATCCCCCGAGCCGGTCGACTGCAGCCAGCTCACGAAGCCGTTGCCGCTCTGCGCGACGCCCGCCAGCGGGTCCGAGCCGACGATGTCGACCGGTGTGGCGTCAGCGCGGATGGCGCCCTTGCTGAACGAGTCGTCCTCGAGCGGCGACACGTAGACGGCGTGCGACGAGCTGCCGGAGGTCACCACGAGGCCGCCGCCGGTGCCGTTGAGGTCGAGGGCGGGCGCGTCGACGCCCTCGGTCGCCGGGAACCCCTGCGAGTCGACGATGGCCGGGTCCCCGAAGGCCGAGCCCACCAGGCGGCGGGCGATCGCGCGCGGCGTGCCGTCGAGGGTCTGGCGGAAGACGACCCAGGCGTAGCTCGAGTCGTCCTCGATGTCGACGTCGGGCGAGTCGGCGCTGCCCGCGGTATGGCCCTGGTAGGTGCTCAGCGTGAGGTCCTGCGGCGCCGTCGAGATGGTGCCGTCGTACAGGCGACGGGCGTAGACGTGGTTCTGGCCGTCGGCGCCGCGCTCGCCCCACACGGCCAGCCCGGTGCCGTCGGCCGAGATCGCCACGTCGGAGCGCCGGCCCGGCGTGTCGCCGGCGGGCTGGGAGGGATCGACGTCGAGGACGGCGCCGAGCTCGTTGAAGGTGGTCGAGGTCCTGTCCAGCCGCGCGGCGCGGACGTCGGAGCCCGAGGTGTAGGTGATGTAGGCCGCGCCGTTGATCGACATGTCGATCGCGGGCGAGCTCCCCGGGGCGCCGATGAGCTGCGGCGCGCCGAGAGGGGCGTCGCCGGCGGGCCGGACGACGGCGTAGAGCGAGCCGCCGCTGACGAAGGCGATCGCCAGGCGTCCCCCGTCGGAGGCGGCGACCGCGGGCGCCGAGCCCGCGGCGTCGAGCCCGACGTCGATGCGCTCGGGCGGCTGCCAGGCGCCCGCGAACAGCCGGGCGAGGAAGATGTGGTCGGTCCCGCCGTCCTTGCGCGCGTAGACCACCCCGCCGGTCCCGTCGCGGGCCAGGTCCACGTCGCCGACGCGGACGATGTCCGCGCTGGGCCCGTCGATCACCTCGCTGGGGAAGACCCCGGCGCGCGCGGCGCCCGGCGCGATCAGCGCGGTGGCGACGACGAAGACGGCGATCAGACGGCGGCGAGGCAACTGAGGCTCCTCCTTGGCGGCGGGCAACCCGGGACACAACCCGTCTCGGGCGCGGAAGTTTCGAACTTACTGGGGACGGGTTTCCGTTCGGACGACGAGGCCCTCGGCGGTCGACTCGGCCCGCCACCGATCGACCTCGGCTTCGATGCGGGGGCCGTCCCACCCGCGCTCGGCGCCGAGGGCGGCGGCGACGCGGCGGGCGGGGCCGTCGTCGAGCTCGCGGGCGGCCAGCAGCCCGAGACGGGTGCGCCGCAGCAGGACGTCGCCGACGGTGAGCGCCTGCTCGCGCCGGGCGGCGAAGGCGACCTCGGCGAGCAGGTCGGGCAGTCCGTCGACGACGGGCTGGGCGAGCTCGCCGCGCTCCGCCGCCACGCGCAGGACGTCGTGGGCCGCGAACCCGTAGCGGGCGGCCAGCGCGCGGTAGGAGTCGTCCGGCACGCCCTCGACGCGGCGCAGGTCGTCGGGGTCGACGGGCAGCCCGAGCGGGATCTCGTGGGTGCGGCAGGGCGCGTCGCGCGCCTCGCGCTCGACGAGGCGGTCGACGGCCATCTTGGCCATCCGCCGGAACGTGGTCAGCTTGCCGCCGGTGATGGTGATCATCCCGCTCGAGGTCTCGTAGAGCTCGGCCTTGCGCGAGATGTCGACGGACTTCTTCGGGTCGCCCGTGGAGATCAGCGGGCGCACGCCCGCGTACGCGCCGGTGATCTCGTCCGGGGTGAGATCGCGGCCGAAGAACGCGTTCGCGGCGTCGAGGATGTAGTCGACGTCGGCCGGGTCGGCGGGGATGTGGTCGAGGTCGCCCTCGTAGTCGTTGTCGGTCGTGCCCAGCAGCGTGCGCCCGAGCCAGGGCAGCGCGAAGATCGAGCGCCCGCCCCCCGCGGGGACGATCGCCCCGGCCACCAGCGGGACGGCCTCGGACGAGACCGTGACGTGCGTCCCGCGGCTCGGGCGGATCGTCGGCACCTCGGCCTCGTCGTGCAGCTCGTCGGGGCGCAGGCGATCGGCCCAGACGCCGGTGGCGTTGACGACGTTGGCGGCGCGGATGACGAAGTCGTCGCCGGATTCGCGGTCGACCGCGCGCACGCCCTCGGGCACGAGATCGGTGACCTCGACGCGGTTGGCCATGACCGCGCCGAAGCGCTCCGCCTCGCCGAGGACGGTGAAGACGAGGCGCACGTCGTCGGTCTGGCAGTCGTAGAAGAGGTAGCCGGAGGTCGGCTGGCGGCCGGCGAGCGCGGGGAGCAGCTCGACGACCTCCTCGCCGGTGATGACCCGATGGCGATCGGGCGACCACGAGCTGTCGTCGTCGCGCCGGCGCAGGCGTCCGCGCAGCTTGTCGACCGACATCACGTCGTAGAGGTTCAGGCCGACGCCCACGAGGCGGTCGGGGCGCGCGCTCTCGAAGGCGGGGACGACAAGGCGCAGCGGGCGGACGAGGTGGGGCGCGAGTGTGACGAGCAGCTGGCGCTCGAGCAGCGCCTCGCGCACGAGCCCGAGGTCGAAGTTCTGCAGGTAGCGCAGGCCGCCGTGGACGAGCTTGCTCGAGCGGCTCGAGGTCCCCGCCGCGTAGTCGGCCTTCTCGACGAGCGCGACCGAGTAGCCGCGCGCGGCGGCGTCGAGGGCGACGCCGGCGCCGGTGATCCCGCCGCCGACGACGACGAGATCGAACGTGTCGGAGCTGAGCGCGTCCAGGGCGGCTTCGCGCGCGATCACGCCGCGGGAGTCTAGGTCGGCCGCCTCGATCGCCGGTCCACTTTCCGGTGAGTCGCGTGGTCAGGCCGCCGGCCGCTTCACGCGCCACGTGGCGCGATAGTGGCCGGGTGCGCCGCGCCCCGCTCGCCGCCGCCGTCTGCGCCCTGCTCGCCTCGACGCCGCCGCCCGCGGGCGCCGCGCCGCCGTACGCGGACACCGTGCTCGCCGAGCCGGCGCTGGCGGGCTTCTGGGCCTTCAACGAGCCCGCCGGCCCGCAGACCGCCGACCTGCGCACCAGCGGCGCCGGCCTGCACCAGGGCGGCGTCCACGCGGGCGCGGCGCCGCTCGTGCCGGGCGGCCGCAGCGCCCGCTACGACGGGCGGACGGGCGCGACCGTGGTGCCGAACTCCCCGGCGCTGAACCCGACCGCCGCGGTCTCGCTGGAGGTCTGGACGCGCCCGGACGCCGTGGCCAACGCGGCGACGCTCGCCGGCAAGCCGGGCCAGTACGCGATCGGCTTCACGCGCGCCGGTCGCGCGGTGCTGCGCCTGTGGGCGCGCGGACGCGTCCGCCGGCTCGCCACCGCACCCGGCGCCGTGCGGGCCGGCCGGACCGTGCACCTGGTCGGCACCTTCGACGGGCGCACGGAGCGGCTGTACCTCAACGGCGCCGCGCGCGCCCGCCGCGCGCTCGCCGGCGCGCTCGACAAGACCGCCCAGCCGATCGTCCTCGGCGGCGGCCTGCGCGGGCGACTCGACGACGTCGCCGTCTACCGCGCGGCGCTGCCGCGCGCCGCGGTCGCCGCCCACCATGCCGCCGGTCTCGGGCGGCGCTGCCCGGACGTCGACCTGCGCGTCGGCCTCGGCGCTCCCTGGCGCCCCGCGTGCTGGCGGCCCTACCTCGACGGCAGCGCGTTCGACCAGCCGCTGCGGCCCGGCGCGCCGCTCGCGCCGGACTCCGCCGCGGTCGTCGCCCGCCTGGCCGCCCGCGGGCCGCCGCAGATGATCTACGGCCTGCCGTCGGCCACGAGCGATCCGGCCTGGGCGTCGGGCGACTACCAGCACCCGCTCTACACGGCGAGCTGGATCGACCGCGCCTCACGCGTGCGCTGCCTGCGCTACGCGTGCCCGGAGCTCTCGCCGTCCTCGAGGACACGACCGGCGACGAGTACGACCTCTGGCAGGTCGGCGGGAAGGGCCGCATCGCGCCCGCGCTGCCCGGCGACGGGCGCCCGATCCGCACGAGCGCCGGCGGACGCACCGGGCCCGCCGACGACCTCGCCTACGGGCTCGGCTCGGACGCGACCGCGGCGCACTTCGGCCTGGCCGCCGGGATCGTGCGGGCGCCGGAGCTGCTCGCCGGCGAGATCGACCACGCGCTGTTCCTGGTCGTCGACTGCGCCGACGGCTTCGTCCCGCCGGCCGGAGGGCTCGGGTTCGCCTGTTCGCGGCACGCCGCGACGCCGGCGATCGGCACGCGGTTGCGCCTCGACTACAGCGACGCGGCTATCGACGGCCTCGACGCGCCGCCGTGGAAGAAGGCCGTCCTGCGGGCGCTGGCGCGCTACGGCGGCTACATCGGTGACACCGGCGCCTCGCCGGACGCCGCCTTCGAGGTCGAGATCGAGTCGGGCGAGACGTACACGAGCTTCTTCGCCCCCGACTATGTCGGCCGCTTCTG
>VAWY01000016.1 GCA_005888335.1 Actinomycetota bacterium | reverse complement strand
CCACGAGGCCGAGTACCAGCACCGCACCGACCTGATCTCTCTCGATGCCCTCGTCGCGCACTACCCCCGCCGCCGAGGGACCGCCACGATCAACCGCATCCTCGACGACGCGCGTCTCACGACCGGCCGCACCAAGAGCGACCTGGAACGCGACTTCCTCGCCTTCCTCGATGCCCACGGTCTGCCCCGCCCGCACCGCAACGTCCTCATCGAGGGCTACGAGTGCGACTGCGTCTGGCCCGAGCACCGGCTGATCGTCGAACTCGACAGCTACAGCGCCCACGCCACGCGCACCCGCTTCGAGTCCGACCGCGTCCGCGACCGCGTGCTCACGCTCAACGGGTGGCGCAGCATCCGCGTCACCTACCGCCAGCTGCAGCGCGACGCGCAACGGCTCGAGCGCGACCTCCGGCAAGCCACCGCGTTCCAGTCCCGATGACCCGCTCCCTCCTGCTCTCGATCGCGATCGCCCTCCTGGCCGCCACCCCCGCGCTCGCCGACGAGGCGATCGCCGAGCTCGGCCGCGAGGCGCCGGTCGCCGGCTACGGCGGCTGGAAGGCGTGGTCGCGCTTCGACGAGGGCTCGCAGCGCTACACGCTGATGCTCCGCGCGCCCGACGACACCCTCAGCGCGGCGCCGGTGCCCGCCTCGACCAAGCCGTTCGACCTCTCGCTCGGCCCGGGGCCGGACGGCGACGTCGTGGCGATCTACCGCCGGTGCGGCTCGGACGGCTGCGACCTGCGCCTGCTGCACGTCGCCGAGGGGAGCACCGAGTCGCTGCCGACGGTCTCGTCGCCCCACTACAGCGAGGCGACGCCGGCGATCTGGCGCTCGACGGTCGTGTTCACGCGGCGCATCCGCCGCTGCGACGTCCCATATGTGAAGACGCTGGGCAGCTCGGCTCCGAGCCGCATGCTGCTGCGGTCCCGGTGCGTGCAGATCCCGGCCGGATACACGTCGATCCGCGGGACGCGCATCCTCACGAGCTCCGTCGACATCAGTGGCGCCGACGTCCACCTGGCCGGTCCCAAGGTCAGCGAGATCCGCGCGTACTCGAGCCGCCGGCGCGGGTCCGCGGTGCTGCTGCGCCAACGGTTCGGCGAGGAGCCCAACTACTTCGGCCAGGTGGCCCAGGACGACCGTTTCGCCTACACGGTGCGCGTGCACGGCTTCAACAAGGCCAACACGTTCGTCCGTGTGCCGGTCGGCGGTGGTCGGCCGGACGAGGCCCGAGCCTTCCGCGCGCTCAACGGCGCGTTCGCCAAGCCCACGCCGAAGGAGTCGCTGTACGTCGAGCAGCAGGGCGGTGAGGAGTCAGCGTGCGACGGTCTGGCGCTTGTGCCCTGCCGGCTGATCCTCTCGCCGGTCATCCCGTTCGGCGGCGCGCAGCGCACTATCACGCCGCAACTGAGCGTCGGCTACGCACCCGCCCAGCCGCGCCGCGGACAGCCGCTGACCTTCACCGGGCGGCTCACGCGCCACGTCGTCACGCAGAGCGCCGAGGTCCGCGTCGAGCCGCTGGCCGGGGTCGACGTCGAGCTCTACCACCGCACCGGCAGCCACCCCGAGCGCTTCGACGCGACGGGCCTCCACGGCGTGACCGCCGCCGACGGCAGCTACGAGATCGTGCTCCCCGCGGCCGGCGACGACCCCTGGTACACCGCGGTCGCCGCGACACCGGGCGTGCCGACCTGGGCCGGGCGGGGCACCGTCGGAAGCGTCGGGCCCTAGATGACTGATTCCACGACCCTCGCACCGGCTGACCGCGCCTCGCGGCGCCTGACGCCACCCGCCGGACCGGCCCGTGCCACCAGCACTGTTCCGGTCCGGCGGTCGGCGTCAGGCATCCGCGATCCACGGCCAGCCGGGCACGACGGCCGCGGAATCAGCCATCTAGGCGATGAACACCGGCGTGCCCACCCGCACCCGCCGGTAGAGCTTCTCGACGTCGGGCACCGACATGCGAATGCAGCCGTGCGACGCGGCCGCGCCGAGCGAGCCGATGTCGCTCGTCCCGTGCATGCCCGCACCGTCGTGGAAGCCCATCCAGCGCGCCTTGAGCGGGTTCTGCGGGTCACCGGGCGGGATGACGCGCCCGGCGAGGTCGCCCGCCCACGCTTCGTCGGGCACGTGCCAGGCCGGATTCTTCTCCATCGTCTCGATCGCATAGCGCCCGGCGGGCGTCTTGTGGCCGATCTGGCCGACCGCGATGCGGAAGGTCTCGGCCAGCTTGAGGTGCCGGTAGAAGCGCAGGATCTTGCGCTGGCGGCTGATCGTGATGACGCGCGGGTAGCGCCGCGCGATGTCCTTCAGCGTCCGGTCGGGCCGCCGGCTGATGACGACGGGCGCCGCGATCCGCTCGTCGCGCCGCGGCGAGCGCAGCCGCGCGGCGATGGCCCGCTCGAGCTCGGGCCGGCGCAGGAGACGGCCGTTGCGCGCGCGGGTCTTGCGGATGCGGTAGGCGACGAAGTCGATGTCCGCGTCGCGCGCCCGGCGGTCGAGGCGCCGCGCCAGCGCGCGCACGAAGCGCCTGACCGCGACCCGCGAGAAGCGCACGGCCGGCGCGACGTCCGCTCGCACCTCGCCGCCCGTGAGCTCGCGCAGCGCGCGGCCGAAGGGATCGCCGCGCCGCGAGCGCGCCACGGCGCGGTCGGCGGTCGCCGCCGCGTCGAGGCGGACGCCCGAGTCGCGCGGGGCGAGCGTGAAGCGCTGGTCGCGCCAGGTGACGACGATCGGGTGCTCTGCCACGCCCGCGAGCCGCGCCTGCACGGAGCGCCGCGCCTGCGCGCGCGTCATGCCGCCGACGTCGAGTCCGGCGACGCGCACGCCGCGGGCAATCCGGTCGGCGCGCGTCGCGTCGAAGATCAGCAGGCCGCCGGCGATGGCGGCCAGCACCGCGAAGGCCGCGGTCATCCGCCACCGGACCCTCATGGTCCGGTGCTACCCCGTTATCGCTTGCGATCTCGTCTGACGTCCACCGCGCGGACGATCCGCGGGACGGCGCTGCGCCGGTACGTGCGACGCGTGTCGAACTGCAGCCGCCAGCGCCCGGCGGTCGGCCGGAAGGGGAACAGGCGGCGCATCCGCGTCCGGGTGATGCTCCCGCACACGCCGCGCGTCATCCCCAGCCGCACGGTCTGCGTGAGCGCGCCGCCGGGCCGCAGGTAGTGCACGTAGATGGGGAGCCCCGGTCGCCCGAAGCCGAAGACCGAGAAGCGCACCCGCAGCGTGGCGGGGTCGCCCCGCGAGGGCTCGAACTCGGCCCGGAAGCGGCTGACCCGGAAGCGCGTGGCCGCCTGGTTGGTGCCGTCGGTGACGGCGAGGTCGAACGAGCGCTCGGCCACGCCGGCCTCGAGCTCGCCGCTCGTGAACGAGCCCGTGACGCTGCCGTCCGCCGCCACCATGCCGCTGCCGATCGCCTGGCCGTCACGCAGCACCGTGTACGCGGCGCCCGGCGTGTAGCCGGTGCCGGCCAGCTGGACCTGGCGGTCCTCCAGGTAGCAGGCGAGGTTGGTCTGGACAGTCGCCGCGGCCGCCCCTGCGGGGACCGTGAGCGCCACCCACCCGACCACGAGATGGGGTAGAACGCGGGGCACCCGACGAAAGGCTGACATGCCCACGTACATCATGCTGTCGACGCTGTCGCCTGAGGGCGTGCAGACGGTCAAGAACAACCCGCAGCGCATCAAGGAGGTCAACCACGAGCTCGAGCAGCTCGGCGCGACCGTCAAGGCGCAGTGGGCGACGCTCGGGCAGTTCGACTTCATCAACGTCGTCGAGGCGCCGGACGAGGGCACGATGGCGCGGGTGTCGCTCGAGCTTGGCTCGCGCGGGACCGCGCGCTACGAGACGCTCGTCGCCATCCCGGTCGACGACTTCATCGCCTCTCTATGAGCACGGGCGAAGCCCGTCGCGGTCAAGGGTGACCGGACGAAACCCGACAGTCTCAGAGGCGCCGGCCGGACGCCGGCGCAAGGTAATCCTGGTCGTCGGCTCGGGCGGGCGCGAGCACGCGATCGTCCGCGCGCTGGCCCGCTCGCCGCAGGCGCCCGAGGTCCTGTGCGCGCCCGGCAATGCGGGCATCGCCGCCGACGCGCGCTGCCTGGACGCCGCCGCCGACGACCTCGACGCCCTGGTCGCCGCCGCCCGCGACGAGCGCGCCGATCTGGTCGTCGTCGGCCCCGAGGCGCCGCTCGTCGCCGGCCTCGTCGACCGGCTCGCCGGCGAGGGCCTCGCCGCCTTCGGCCCGAACGCCGCCGCCGCGCGGCTGGAGGGCTCCAAGGCCTTCGCCAAGGAGATCATGCGGGAGGCCGGCGTGCCGACGGCGGCCTGGGCCCGGGTCAGCGAGGCCGCCGACGGGATGGCGGCGATCGACCGCTACCCGGCGGTGATCAAGGCCGACGGCCTGGCGGCGGGCAAGGGCGTCGTGATCGCCGAGGACGAGCAGCAGGCGCGCGCCGCGCTGGCCGACATGCTCGAGCGCCGCGTCTTCGGAACCACCGACGTCGTCGTCGAGGAGCACCTCAGCGGGCCCGAGCTCTCGCTGCTCGCCCTCTGCGACGGCGAGCGCGCCGTGCCGCTCGCCCCGGCGCGCGACTTCAAGCGCATCGGCGAGGGCGACCGCGGCCCCAACACCGGCGGCATGGGCGCCTACTCGCCGGTCCCCGAGATCGGCCCCGAGGAGATCGAGCGGATCCTCGCGACCGTCCACCAGCCGGTCGTCGACCGCATGCGCGAGCGCGGGACGCCCGTCCACGGCGTGCTCTACGCCGGCCTGATGCTCACGGCCGAGGGGCCGCGCGTGCTCGAGTTCAACGTCCGCTTCGGCGACCCCGAGACGCAGGCGGTGCTCCCGCGGCTGCGCTCGGACCTGCTCGACCTGATGCAGCGCTGCACCCGCCCCGGCGGCCTGGCGGGCGCCGGCCTCGCGTGGGACGGGCGGACCGCGGTGACCGTGGTGCTGGCCAGCGCCGGCTACCCGGCGTCGTCCTCGAAGGGCGATCCGATCAGCGGCCTGGAAGACGTGCCGGACGGCGTCGAGGTCACGCACGCGGGCACCGCGAGCGGCCCCGGCGGCGGGCTCGTGACCGCCGGCGGGCGCGTGCTGAACGTCACCGCGCTGGGCGACGATCCCGAGGCCGCCCGGGACGCCGCGTATGCTGGCGCCGACGTGATCGACTTCCCCGGCAAGCAGCTGCGCCGCGACATCGCCGCGGGCGTCCGGTGAGCGGCGACCGTTTCGCGGTCGCTTGCGCGAATCGTTCGCGCGCGGAGGAGGTCGTCCGATGGCGGGCGCGACCGCTTCGCGGTCGCCCGCCGCGTTGATCCATGAGCGAAGCGCCGGAGACCGTCACCGACGTCGAGACCGAGCTCGAGGGCCTCGAAGTCGACGCCCCGCTCGTCGGGATCATCATGGGCTCGAAGTCCGACATGGACACCATGGAGAGCGCGGCCAAGGTGCTGCGCGAGGCGGGGATCCGCCACGAGACGCGCGTCATGTCCGCGCACCGCGAGCCCGACACCGTCGCCGACTACTGCAAGAACGCGCGCATGCGCGGCCTGAGGGTGATCATCGCCGGCGCCGGCCTGTCGGCCGCGCTGCCCGGCGTGGCCGCCGCCCACACGGACCTCCCCGTCATCGGCGTGCCGCTGTCCAGCCGGCTCAGCGCCGCCGGCGGGCTCGACGCGATCCTCTCGATCACGCAGATGCCGCCGGGCGTGCCGGTCGCCTGCGTCGGCCTGGACAACGCGCGCAACGCGGGGCACCTGGCGGCGCGCATCCTGGGCGCATGATCGCCCGCTACACGCGTCCGGAGCTCGGTGCGCTGTGGACGGACGAGGCGCGCATGGAGGCGTGGCGGCGCGTCGAGGTCGCCTGCGCCGAGGAGCTCGACGGGCCGACGGCGGCCGAGCTCGACGCGATCCGCGCGGCGACGTTCACCGTCGCCGCCGTCCAGGAGCGCGAGCGGGTCACCGACCACGACGTCGCCGCCTTCGTCGACGTGCTCGCCGCGAGCGCCGGCCCGGCCGGGCGCTGGATCCACTTCGGCCTGACCTCGAGCGACGTCCTCGACACCGCGCTGGCGCTCCAGCTGCGCGCCGCCGGCGAGGTGATCGTGCCGGCCGCGCGCGCCTACGCGGACGCGCTGGCCGAGCGCGCGCGCGAGCACGTCGACACCGTCTGCGTCGGGCGCACGCACGGCGTCCACGCCGAGCCGACGACCTTCGGCGTCAAGCTCGCCGGCTTCGCGATGGAGGCCTATCGCAACGCCGAGCGCCTCGAGCGCGCGTTCGCGCAGGCCGCGACCGGCGCGCTCAGCGGGGCCGTGGGGACCTACGCCTCGCTCGGCCCGGACTTCGAGGAGCGCGTGCTGCGGCGCCTCGGCCTGAACCGCGAGGACGTCTCCACCCAGGTCGTCCCGCGCGACCGCCACGCCGAGCTCCTGCAGGCGCTCGCCCTCGCCGGCGCCGGGCTCGAGCGCTTCGCCACCGAGATCCGCCACCTGCAGCGCACCGAGGTCCGCGAGGTCGAGGAGCCCTTCCGCGCCGGCCGCCAGAAGGGCTCGAGCGCGATGCCGCACAAGCGCAACCCGATCACCACCGAGCGGATCAGCGGCCTCGCCCGCGTGCTGCGCGGCTACGCGCAGACCGGGCTCGAGAACGTCGCGCTCTGGCACGAGCGCGACATCTCGCACTCGGGAGCCGAGCGCGTGGTGCTGCCCGACGCGACCACGCTCCTCGACTACATGCTCTCGCTCGGCACGCGGGTGGCGCGCGGGATGACCGTGCACGCCGATCGGATGCGGGCGAACCTCGAGCTCACGCACGGCGCGCTGTTCTCGCAGCGCGTGCTGCTCGCCCTCGTCGAGCGCGGGATGGCGCGCGACGACGCGTACCGGATCGTGCAGGAGGAGGCGCAGCGCGCGTGGGACGGCGGCACGCCGCTGCGCGAGCTGCTGGCCGAGCGCGACCTCGGCATCGACCTCGACGCGGTCTTCGACCTGTCGGCCTACGCGCGCCACGCGCATGAGATCGTGGGGCGGCTGTCGGTCTACGCGACCCAGCGCCAGGTGGCGAACTCGGCCGAGAGCAGCGCGAGGCCGGCGGCCGACACGGTCAGCGTCTGAGCCAGCCGGCCGCGGTCGACCGCCCACATCGCGAGCCACACCTGCAGCGGGAAGAGCACGGCGACGTAGCGCGGCAGCGACATGAGCGGCTCGTAGGCGGTCGGCGCCGAGACGGCCACGGCGAGCGAGACCGCCGTGTACGCCGCGTAGGCGCGCGGCAGGCGGCGGGCGACGCCGGCGAGCGCGACGAGCGCGAGGGCGACGAAGGCGAGGTCGGTGAGGTTCACCGTGGCGAGCGTCAGCGGCGCGGCGAGCTGCCCGGCCTGCTGAGGCGTCGGCACGGCCAGGACGTGGTGGGCCGGCCCGGCGGCGATCTGCGCCAGGCTGACCGCGCCGTCCCAGGCGCCGTGGACGAGTCCGCCGAACGGCTCGAAGCTGCGAAACCAGTAGGTCTTCTGGGCGTTGAAGGGCGCCCAGGCGTCGCCGCGGTGCGCCCAGTAGGCGAGGTAGGCGACGAGCCCGGCGGGCACCGCGGCGAGCCAGAGTCGGTCGCGGCGGCGCGCGCAGGGCAGCAGCGCGAGCGGGACGAGCAGCAGCACGCCGGTGTTGCGCGTGGCCGCCGCCAGCGCGCCGCAGAGCGCCGCCATCGCCCAGCGCTGCCGCCGCGCCGCGTAGAACGCGCCGACGCTGAGCGCGAGGAACAGCGACTCCGTGTAGAGCGCCGAGAAGAAGAACGCCGTGGGGAAGAGCGCGACGGCGAGCAGGGCCGGCCCGGCATAGCGCTCGCCGGCCTCGAGCGCGACGAGGCGGTGCAGGAGGTACAGCGCGACGGCGAAGGCGGCCAGCGCGACGAGCAGCGCGCCGAGCAGCGGCGAGCCGAGCGGCGCGCCTGCCGCGCGCGCGAGCAGCGGGTACAGCGGGAAGAACGCGGCGCGCAGCGGCTCGTCGTAGCCGCGGTCGGCGATCGCGACGTAGTGGCCGGCGTCCCAGGGCGTGGCCGGCAGGGTCAACAGGCTCCCGAGCCAGCCGAACGGGCGCACGTCGGCCGGCGCCTGCGCGGTCGGCTCGAAGCCCAGACGCAGGACGGCGAGCACGCCGACCGCCCAGACCAGGCCGCGCGTCGCCACGAGCGTCCGCCACGTGTCGCGGAGCGCCGCGCTGTCGATCCCCCACCGCATCTGCGCCGCGGGAACCATAGAGTCGCGCGCATGAAGGCGCCCCCATCCAACTCCCCGTTCTGGAAGCTCATGAACGTCATGTCGCGCGTCAACGTCGCGGCCTACCGGGCCAGCGGCGGGCGGCTCGGCAACCACATCGGGAAGGCGCCGGTGCTGCTGGTGCACCACGTCGGCCGGCGCACCGGCAAGGCGCGCGTCTCGCCCGTGCTGTACCTCGAGGACGGCGACCGCCTCGTCATCGTCGCCTCCAAGGGCGGCACGGACAAGCACCCGGCCTGGTACCACAACCTGATGGCGTCGCCCGACACCGAGGTCGAGCTCGGGCGCGAGCGCCGGCGCGTGCGCGCGCGGAAGGCGACCGAGGACGAGCGCTCGGCGCTCTGGCCGCGCCTGGTGCAGATGTACGACTCCTACGACGACTACCAGCGCCAGGCCACCACCCACCGCGTCATCCCCGTCGTCGTCCTTGAGCCCCGATAGCCTGCGGCGCATGCCGCCAGTCACCGACCTCCCCCTCGTCGCGTCGGGGAAGGTCCGGGAGATGTACGACCTGGGCGACCGCCTGCTCATGGTCGCGTCGGACCGGATCTCGACCTACGACGTCGTCCACCCGACGCCGATCCCCGACAAGGGACGGGTCCTGACCGGCCTGAGCGTCTTCTGGTTCGGGCGCACCGGCCAGATCGTGCCCAACCACTACATCTCGGCCACCGAGGCCGTCCCGGAGGACGTGCGCGGGCGGGCGATCGTCGTGCGCAAGCTCGAGATGCTCCCGGTCGAGTGCGTGGTGCGCGGCTACATCACGGGCTCGGGCTGGAAGGACTACCAGGCCACCGGCCGCGTGTCGGGCATCGAGCTGCCGCCGGGGCTGCAGGAGTCCGAGCGCCTGCCGACGCCGATCTTCACGCCGTCGACCAAGGCCGAAGAAGGCCACGACGAGGCGATCGACTTCGACCGCGCGGCCGAGCTCGTCGGCTCGCGCGAGCTCATGGACGAGGCGCGCGCGAAGTCGATCGCGCTCTACCGGTTCGCCGCCGACTGGGCGGCCGAGCGCGGCGTCATCCTCGCCGACACCAAGTTCGAGTTCGGGCGCGACGCCGCCGGGACGCTGACGGTCGGCGACGAGGTGCTCACGCCGGACTCCTCGCGGTTCTGGCCCGCCGACGGCTACGCGCCCGGGCGCTCGCAGCCGAGCTTCGACAAGCAGTACGTGCGCGACTGGGCGTCGTCGACCGGCTGGGACAAGCGCCCGCCGGCGCCCGAGATCCCCGACGACGTCGTCGAGGGGACCCGCGCGCGCTACGTCGAGGCCTACGAGCGGATCGCCGGCGAGCCGTTCGACGCCTGGCTGGACCGGACCGCGCCGTGAGGGTGCGCGTGCTCGTGCGCCCCAAGGAGGGCATCCTCGACCCGCAGGGCCAGGCCGTCGAGCGCGCGCTGCCCGCCCTGGGCTTCTCCGGCGTCTCGAACGTGCACGTCGGCCGGCTCATCGAGCTCGACGTCGAGGATCCGAGCCGCGTCGAGGAGATGTGCGAGCGACTGTTGGCGAACCCGCTCATCGAGGACTTCCAAGTCGAACGGCCGGAGGCCAGGCGTTTCGGGCCGGATGCCCCGCGGAGGTGACCCTCGGCTGATGAGGTTCGGCGTCGTCCGGTTCCCCGGCTCCTGCGACGTCGACGACGCGCTGCTCGCGTGTGCGCGCGCGGGCGAGGCGGTCGAGCTCTGGCACGCCGACCCCGACCTGCACGGCGCCGACGCGATCGTCCTCCCGGGCGGGTTCTCCTACGGGGACTACCTGCGCTGCGGCGCGATCGCGCGGTTCGCGCCCGTGATGGAGAGCGTCATCGAGTTCGCGCGCGACGGCGGGGTCGTGCTCGGCATCTGCAACGGGTTCCAGGTCCTCTGCGAAGCCGGCCTGCTGCCGGGCGCGCTGCTGCCCAACGTCGAGCTGCGGTTCATCTGCCGCCAGGTGGAGCTCGAGGTCGTCACCGCAGACACGCCGTTCACGCGCGAGGCCGCCCCCGGGCAGCGGCTGTCGATCCCGATCAAGCACACGACGGGCCGCTACTTCGCGCCCGACGTCGCCGCGATCGAGGACAACGTCGTGCTCCGCTACACCGCCGACCACAACGGGTCGGCGCGCCACATCGCCGGCGTCTGCAACGACGCGCGCAACGTCTTCGGGCTCATGCCCCACCCCGAGCACGCGGTCGATCCGCTGACGGGCTCGGAGGACGGCCTGGTGATCTTCCGCTCGATGGCGCATGCCCGCGTTGCTGCCAACGCTTGAGGACGCGGTCGCCCTCGGGCTGACCGCGGAGGAGTACGGGCTCGTCTGCGACAAGCTCGGGCGCGCGCCCAACGAGGTCGAGCTGGCGATGTTCTCGCTGATGTGGAGCGAGCACTGCGCCTACAAGCACTCCAAGAAGCTGCTGCGCACGCTGCCGACCGAGGGGCCGCGGGTCGTGCTCGGCCCGGGCGAGAACGCGGGCGCGGTCGACGTCGGCGACGGGCTGGCGGTCGCGTTCAAGGTCGAGTCGCACAACCACCCGAGCGCGGTCGAGCCGTTCCAGGGCGCCGCCACCGGCGTCGGCGGCATCCTGCGCGACGTCTTCGCGGTCGGCGCGCGGCCCATCGCGGTGCTGGACTCGCTGCGCTTCGGCGACCCCTCCTCGGAGCGCTCGCGCTACCTGCTCGACCACGCCGTGGCCGGCATCGGGCACTACGGCAACTCGATCGGCGTCGCGACCGTCGGCGGCGAGGTCTACTTCGAGGCGCCCTACGAGACCAACTGCCTGGTCAACGCGATGTGCGTCGGGCTGATCGAGCGGGAGCGCCTCATCCGCAGCGCCGCGGCCGGGGTGGGAAACCGGCTGATCCTGTTCGGCGCGCTGACCGGCCGCGACGGGATCGGCGGGGCGTCGGTGCTGGCCAGCGCCGAGCTCGGCGAGGGCGACGAGGGCAAGCGGCCGAGCGTGCAGATCGGCGACCCGTTCGCCGAGAAGAAGCTCCTCGAGTGCTCGCTGGAGCTGCTCGACCGCGGACTGCTCGTCTCGCTGCAGGACCTCGGCGCGGCGGGGCTGACGAGCTCGAGCTCGGAGATGGCATCGAAGGGCGGCGTGGGCATCGACATCGACGTCGAGCGCGTGCCGCTGCGCGAGGCCGGGATGGAGCCGTTCGAGATCATGGTCTCCGAGTCGCAGGAGCGGATGCTCTGCGTCTGCACGCCCGAGAACGTCGACGCGGTGCTCGGGCTGTGCGCGAAGTGGGAGGTGGGTGGGACGGTGATCGGCGAGGTCACCGACACCGGGCGGATGCGCGTCTTCGCCGGCGAGCGGCTCGTCGGCGACATCCCCGTGGGCGCGCTCGTCGACGAGTGCCCGGTCTACGACCTCACCCCCGAGCCGCCGCACGAGCAGCTCTACCCGCACCCGCCGCTCGTCCTGCACACCGAGGATCCGGCCGAGGTGCTGGTCGAGCTGCTGCGCTCGCCGAACATCGCGTCGCGCCGGCCGGTCTTCGAGCAGTACGACTGGCTGGTCGGCTCGCGCACGGTGCGCCGGCCCGAGGAGGCCGACGCGGCGGTGCTGCGCCTCGGCGACGGCAAGGCGATCGCCGTCGCGATCGACGGCAACGGGCGCCGCGTGGCGTGCGACCCCTACCAGGGGGCGGTGGAGGTCGTGCTCGAGTGCGCGGCCAACCTGGCCTGCGTCGGCGCGGAGCCGCTCGGGATGACGAACTGCCTGAACTTCGGCAATCCGGAGAAGCCGCACATCGCCTGGCAGCTCAGCGAGGCCGTGCGCGGGCTGGCCGACGGCTGCCGCGCGCTCGGCGTGCCGGTCGTCGGCGGCAACGTCTCGCTCTACAACGAGGGCGCCGAGGGCCCGATCTACCCGACGCCCGTGGTCGGCATGGTCGGCGAGGTCGGCGATCCCGAGCGCGCGGGGCGGCTCGGCTTCGCGCGCGCGGGCGACGCGATCGGCATCGTCGGGCCCTTCAATCCCGACCTGCACGGCAGCGAGCTGGCCAAGCTGGGCGGCGGCGAGCTGCCGCGCGGACTGCCCGAGCTCGACGTGCCGGCGGTCGCCGAGGCGATCGTCGCGGTGCGCGAGGCGGTGCGGGCGGGCGCGCTGTCGAGCGCGCACGACGTCGCCGAGGGCGGCCTGGCCGTCGCGCTGGCCGAGTGCTGTCTGGCGGGCGACATCGGCGCGCGCGTGCGCATCGAGGGAGACGTCAAGCCGTTGCCGCTGCTCTACGGCGAGGCGCCCGGCGGGTTCGTGGTCTCAGGGCCCCGCGAGGCGGTCGCCGAGCTCGGCACGGTGATCGGCGAGGTGGGCGGCGACGCGCTCGCCATAGAAGCCGGCGGCGCGTCGGTCGCCCATCGGTTAAGCGCCCTCCGTGAGGCGCACGGAGCGCTTGCCCGGCTGTTCGTCTAGTAGACCGCGCCGCGCCGGCCCGAGAAGAACAGGACCAGTGCGACGATGGCCAGCGCGAACAACAGCGGGTGGACGATTGCGCCACCCGCGATCGCGATGACCAGCAGCACGATCGCCAGGATCAGGAGCACCTCCGTGCCTCCTTTCTTGTCGCTTCGCTCGAGACCTACCCCCGACAGGCCCTTTTAGACGCGGGTGTCCAGCGCTTGACAGCGCGCTGACAAGAGCAGCCGCCGGAGGCGTTGGTAGCCTCCCCACGTGACCAACGACCGCCCCGACGTGGACGAGCGGGACGGCCCCCGGGACGAGTGCGGTGTCTTCGGCGTCTACGGACCCGAGCACGACGTCTCCCGCCTCGCCTACTTCGCCCTCTACGCCCTCCAGCACCGCGGCCAGGAGTCCGCGGGCATCGCCGCGACCGATCGGGGCGGCCACATCCTCACCCAGCGCGACCTCGGGCTGGTCAACCAGGTCTTCAACGAGCAGTCGCTGCGCGCGCTCGTCGGCGACATGGCGATCGGCCACGTGCGCTACTCGACGACCGGCTCCAACGCCTGGGAGAACACCCAGCCGGTCTGGCGCGCCGACCGCCACGAGATCGCGCTGGCCCACAACGGGAACCTCGTCAACGCCGTCGAGCTTCACGCCGAGCTGCGCGACCGCGGCGTCGCGTTCTCGTCGACCTCGGACTCGGAGATCATCGCCGCGCTGATCGCCACGCACCCGGCCGATCGCGTCGAGGACGCGATCGCCGACGTCCTGCCCCGCCTGGAGGGCGCGTTCTCGACGGTCGTGCTGACGCGCGAGAAGGTCATCGCCTTCCGCGACCCGGCGGGGCTGCGGCCGCTCGTGCTCGGCCGGCTCGGTGACCGCTACTGCGTCGCCAGCGAGTCGTGCGCGCTCGACATCATCGGCGCGACGCTGCTGCGCGACGTGGCGCCCGGCGAGATGGTCTGCCTGGGCGAGCGCGGGATCGCCACGCGGCAGGTCGTCGAGAGCGAGCGCGAGGCGTTCTGCGTCTTCGAGTACATCTACTTCGCGCGGCCCGACTCGCGGATGGGCGGCAACGTCCTGCAGGCCGCGCGCGGGCGGATGGGCGAGATCCTGTGGCGCGAGGCGCCGGTCGACGCCGACCTCGTCATCGCGGTGCCCGACTCCGGCAACGCGGCGGCGCGCGGCGTGGCGCGGGCGTCCGGGCTGCCGCAGGACGACGGCTTCGTCAAGAACCGCTACGTCGCGCGGACGTTCATCCAGCCCGGCCAGGAGCTGCGCAAGCACGGCCTGCGGCTGAAGTTCAACCCGCTTCCCGAGATCGTCGGCGGCAAGCGGCTGGTCGTCGTCGACGACTCGATCGTGCGCGGCAACACGACGCGCCAGATCGTCCGCATGCTGCGCGACGCCGGCGCGGCGGAGATCCACATGCGCATCTCGGCGCCGCCGATCAAGCACCCGTGCCACTACGGCATCGACATGTCGACGCGCGAGGAGATGGTCGCCCACGGGCGCACGGTCGAGGAGGTCGCCGCCGAGCTGGACTGCGACTCGCTGCACTACCTCTCGCTCGCCGGCGTCTACGAGGCCATCGGCCAGTCGCGCGAGACGCACTGTGACGCCTGCTTCTCGGGCGAGTACCCGCTGGGCGGCGACGGCGACGGCGCCGGGAAGTTCGCGCTCGAGCACGAGCTGCCGCTCGCGCGCGTGTAGGAGCATGCGGCGGGCGCTGGCCGCCGGGCTCGTGCTCGTGGCGGCCGGCTGCGGCGGGGGCGGCGAGAAGGTGGCGCCGCGGGGCGCGACGGAGCCGCAGGGCGTCGAGCCCGACAAGGGGTCGCCGGGAGCGGCGGAGCCCTCGGGCGGCAAGATCGACATCGCCGTGCGCGGCTACGCCTTCCAGCCGACGGTCATGCGCCTGCGGGCGAGCCAGATCATCGTCTGGACCAACGAGGACAAGGTCGACCACACCGTCGTGGGCGACGCCCCCGGCATGCACTCGCTCCTCATCCCGCCGCACGGGCGCTACGAGTTCACGCCGGTGCGTGCGGGGCGGATCGCCTATCGCTGCACGGTGCACCCGTCCATGCGGGGCGAGCTCATCGTCCGTCCCCGGTAGTGGGGCGCGTCCGCAAGTCCGACGGGTTTCGGACGCCGCTGGCAGCCGCCTGGACCCACCCGTCGGTCCTCGGACTTTCCCCCACCCGCCCACACCTTCGGACGCCGGCCGGCGGGTGGGTGGGCGAATTCCGGCCAGCGACGCCCGACGACCCGCCCGACCCGCGGACGCGCCCCACGTGTGTCACAACTCTGTGCCGGCCGCCCGGTCGCCGCCGGAGGCGCCGGTACGGTTCGGCGCGTGATCGACGTTCAGACAGCGCTCCGCGACGTGTTCGGCTTCGCGACCTTCCGGCCGGGCCAGGAGGCGGCCGTGCGCGCGGCGCTCGAGGGCCGGGACGCGCTGGTGGTCATGCCCACGGGGGCAGGCAAGTCGCTGTGCTACCAGCTGCCGGGGCTGGTGCGCGAGGACCTGACGGTGGTCGTCTCGCCGCTCGTCTCGCTGATGCAGGACCAGGTCGCGGCGCTCGAGCGCCTGGCGCCGGGGCGGGCGGCGCTGGTCAACGCCCAGCAGGACGGGGAGGCCAATCGGCGGGCGGTCGATCGCGCGCTCGCCGGCGAGGTGCGGCTGCTGTACGTGGCGCCCGAGCGCTTCTCGGCGCGCGGGTTCTACGACCGGCTGCGCGAGGCGACGGTCGGGTTGTTCGTCGTCGACGAGGCGCACTGCGTCTCGCAGTGGGGCCACGACTTCCGTCCGGACTACTTCCGCCTGGCCGACGCAGCCCGGGCGCTGGGGGCGCGGGCGCTGATGGCGTCGACCGCGACGGCGACGCCGCAGGTCGCCTCGGACA
Source organism: Actinomycetota bacterium (assembly GCA_005888335.1). The sequence continues at coordinate 13,594 of VAWY01000016.1, read as the reverse complement.
TCGCGCGCCGGCTCGGACTGCGCGACCCGCTGCGGGTGATCACGGGCTTCGACCGTCCCAACCTCACCTTCGCCGTCGCGCCGTGCCGCTCGGCGGTCGAGAAGCACGCGCGGATCGCCGCCGCGCTGGCCGAGCCGGGCGCGCGGCCGGCGATCGTCTACGCGGGCACGCGTGCGCGCGCCGAGGCCCTGGCGGCGGAGCTGACCGACGCGCTGGGCGTCGAGGCGCTCGCCTACCACGCGGGGCTGGCACGCGAGAGGCGCGCGGAGGCGCAGCGGCGCTTCATGGACGGCGAGGTCGAGGTCGTGGTGGCCACCAACGCGTTCGGCATGGGCGTCGACAAGGCCGACGTGCGCACGGTGTGCCACGAGAGCGTGCCGGGCTCGCTGGAGGCCTACTACCAGGAGGCGGGCCGCGCGGGGCGCGACGGGGGCCCGGCGCGGGCGCTGCTGTTCGCCGAGAGCCGCGACAAGGGGCTGCACGTGTTCTTCATCGAGCGCGCGCGGGTCAACGAGCGGGCGGTCGCGCGCGTGGCGGCGCGGCTGGCGGCGAGCGCGGTTGACGGCCGCTACGACGTCGGTCTCGCCGATCTGGCCGCGGTGGCCGACGACGACGAGACGGTCAGGGCGATCGTCGGGCACCTCGCGCGGGCCGGCGTGGTCCAGCCCGCCCCGTCGACGCCGGACCGGCTGCGCGGACGGCTCCTGGGCGCGTTCGACGGGCGCGCCGCGGCGGTGTGCCGCGCGAGCGCGGCGGAGGCCGAGAGCGCGCGCTGGCGCCAGTACCGCTCGATCTGGGCGTTCGTCGAGCGCGCCGAGTGCCGGCGGCGGGCGATCCTGCGCCACTTCGGCGACGGCGCGCCGACCGCCGAGCGCGACGGCCAGCCGTGCTGCGACGTCTGCTCGCCCGAGGCGGCGCCGCCCGCGCCCCCGGCGCGCACGGCGCTGCCCGGTCGCGCGGCGCGCGGGGCGCCGGTGGACCTCGACGACGCGATACTGGACGTCGTGGCCACGGCGTCGCCGTCGGTCGGCAGGACCGGGACGGTCGAGATCCTGCGCGGCAGCCGGTCCAAACGCATCCAGCGCAACTCGTACGACGGCTTGGCCGCCTATGGCTCGTTCGCGCACCTGCGGGCCGACGAGGTCCTCGGGCGGGTCGATGAGCTCGTGGCGGCGGGCCGGCTGCGCCTCACCGGCGGCGCGTACCCCACGCTGCGCGTCGTCGGGGCGGCCGCCGCCCGGGCGGCGTGACCGGGGATGCGCTTCGCGAGTCCCTTGGGGCGAACGCTTCGCGTTCGCGCGGTCCGCTGTCCATCGCCGTCCTTGCCTCGGGTGCCGGCACGAACCTCCAGGCGCTGCTCGACACCGTGCACGGCCGCGAGGCCGAGGTGGTCGCGGTCGCCTCGGACAACCCGGACGCGACCGCGCTCGAGCGCGCCCGGGCACGCGGCGTGCCGACTGCCGTGTTCGCGCGCGCCGAGTACGCCGACCGCGCGCAGCGCGACGCGGCGATGGCCGGCTGGATCGAGGAGCGTGGCGCCCGGCTGATCGTCCTGGCCGGCTACATGCAGCTGCTCAGCCCCGGCTTCCTTCACCGGTTCCCCGACGCGATCATCAACGTCCACCCCGCGCTGCTGCCCGCGTTCCCGGGCATCGGGGCGATCGCGCAGGCGATCGACTACGGCGTGAAGGTCTTCGGGGTGACCGTCCACTTCGTCGACGAGGGTGTCGACACCGGCCCCATCATCCTCCAGGCGGCGATCGACCTCCCGGAGGCGAAGGACCCCGAGGCGGTCCACGCCGCGCTGCGGCCGCTCGAGCACCGGCTGCTGCCCGAGGCGGTCCGGCTCTTCGCGGCGGGCGCGCTGCGCCGGGACCCGGCCAACGCGCGCCGCATCGTGGTCACGCCGCCCGCGGGCGGACGTCGTTAACGATCAGTAGTCGTCGTCCTCGTCGGCGAGCTCGTCTTCCGCGAGGTCCTCGTCGTCGAGCTCGAGGCTCTCCGGGTCGTCGAAGCCGGTCGGGTCCTCGCCGGTCGAGTCATCCGGCTCGTTGTCCTCCCACTCGCCCGCGGCCGTGGGCACCGAGGTGTTCCGCTTGACGGCTTCCCAGTCGCTCCTGGTCTCCTCGATCTCCCCGCCGAGGTCGTCGCTGCGCTCGGACAGGTCGTCGACGGTCGATTCGGCTTGATGCTGCGCCTCCTCGACATGGTGCTCGTCGATCACCAGCATGCCCCTCCTCCGCTCGATCCTCTAACGATCATCGCGCTCAGTTCCCTTGGCCGCAACCGTCCAAACCGCGGTCCCGCCACCGCAGGCCGTATCCTCGCGCCCATCGCCGAGGCCGCCCGTCCCGTGTCAGCGCCGCCCGAGCCGACCGCCCCGGGCGAGGTTCGCGTGCGCCGGGCGCTGCTGTCGGTGTCCGACAAGCGCGGGATCGTCGACTTCGGCCGGGGCCTCGCGGAGCTGGGGATCGAGCTCGTCTCGACCGGCGGCACCGCGGTCGCGCTTCGACTGGGGGGCCTCGAGGTCCGCACGATCGAGGACTTCACCGGCTTCCCGGAGATGATGGACGGGCGCGTCAAGACTCTGCATCCCCGGCTGTACGCGGGGCTCCTGTGCCTGCGCGACAACCCGGAGCACCTCCGGGCCGCCGCCGACCAGGGGATCGAGTTCGTCGACCTGGTCTGCGTCAACCTCTATCCCTTCGAGCGCACGAGCGCCCGGCGCGGGGTGACCGACCATGAGGTCGTCGAGCAGATCGACATCGGCGGCCCGACGATGATCCGCGCGGCGGCGAAGAACTTCCCGTTCGCCGCGGCGATCGCCTCGCCCGAGAGCTACGACGCGGTGCTGCAGGAGCTGCGCGAGTCCGACGGGCGCCTGTCGCTCGGCACGCGCGAGTGGCTGGCCGCCGAGGCCTTCGCGGCGACCGCGCGCTACGACACAGCGATCGCCCGCTGGTTCGCCGAGCGCGCGGAGGACTTCCCGCCGCTGTTCGTCCGCGCCTTCGAGAAGGTCACCGACCTCCCCTACGGCGAGAACCCGCACCAGCGGGCGGCGTACTACGCCCAGGTCGGCGCGCGCATGGACGTGCTGTCGATGGTCCGCCAGCACCAGGGCAAGCAGCTCTCCTTCAACAACCTGCTCGACCTCGACGCCGCTCGCCGCCTCGTCAAGGAGTTCGAGGTCCCCGCGTGCGCGATCATCAAGCACAACAACCCGTGCGGCGTCGCGGTCGGCCGGACCGTGCTCGATGCCTACCAGCGCGCCTTCGCCTGCGACCCGCTCAGCGCCTTCGGCGGCGTGATCGCGGTCAACCGCCGCCTCGACGAGGCGACGGCCCAGGCCATCGCCGGCCAGTTCGTGGAGGTGCTGATCGGGCCCGGCTACGACGAGGAGGCGCTGCGCGCCTTGTCCGCCAAGCCCAACGCCCGCGTGCTCGAGGACGGCGAGCGCCGGACGCTGCCGGCGTCGGACCCCGACCTGCGCCAGGTCATGGGCGGGCTGCTCGTCCAGGACCGCGACCTCGCGCTGCTCGAGGAGCGCGCCGAGATGGAGGTCGTGACCGAGCGAAAGCCGTCCGAGGCCGAGTGGAGCGAGATGCTGTTCGCCTGGCGGGTGTGCAAGCACGTGCGCTCCAACGCGATCGTGCTCGCCCGGGACCTGGCGACGGTCGGCATCGGCGCCGGGCAGATGAGCCGCGTCGACTCCGTCCGGCTGGCCATCGAGAAGGCGCAGTCGTCGCTCGATGGCGCGGCGCTGGCCTCCGACGCCTTCTTCCCGTTCGCCGACGGCCCCGAGCTGGCCATCGAGGCCGGCGCGCGAGCCATCATCCAGCCCGGCGGGTCAAAGCGCGACGCGGACGTCGTCGAGGCCGCCAACCGCGCCGGCATCGCGATGGTCTTCACCTCGCGGCGGCACTTCCGCCACTGAGGGGCCCCGGCAGAGGCGGTCCATCGCCCGCGCCGGGCGGTGCCGGGGACCCCCGCACCCGCGCGGCTCGCCGGTCAGGCCGTCTCGCCCGCGACCGGCTCCGTCATCGACGGCGTCGTGGGCGCGTTGACGTACGGCTGCTCGGGCTCCTGGTGCTCCTCGTGGTACGCCGACTCGGCGTTGACGGCCCAGATGTCGTGGCTCGTCCCGCGCAGGAGGTTGTCGACCGCGCGCATCGCGGTGAGCATCGAGTGATCGGAGTTGTTGTAGCGGTGCAGGCCGTTGCGTCCGACCTGCACGAGGTTCTCGATCCCCTCCAGCCAGTCGCGGATGACCGCGACGCGGCCGGCGTACTCGGTGTCGTACATCGGATAGGCCATCGGCACCCGCACCACGTAGCCGCGCTTGACCTTGTCCGGCGTGGCCAGGCCGATCGCCGCGAGCTCCTCGGTGGCCAGCGCGACGAGCCGGTCGTCGTCCATCGTCCACAGCTCGTCGCCGGCGAAGCAGAAGTACTCGAGCCCCACGCACGCCGTCGACGGGTCGGGGACCATCCACGGGCTCCACGAGCGGTAGTTCTGGATCCGGCCGACCTTGACGCCGGGCTCGTGGATGTAGATCCAGTTGTCGGGGAACAGGTCCTCGCCGTCGAGCACGAGGGCGACGGTGAGGAAGTCGCGGTAGCGCAGGCCGCGCGCCGCCTCGAGGATCGGCGCGTCGGCGGGCGGGCGCGTGAGCCCCACGGTCGCGCGCAGCGGCAGCGAGGAGATCACGTGGCTGGGGGCGTAGGTCACGCCGCCGGCGTCGACCTCGAGGATCCGGTCGCCCTCCATGCGGATCGCCGTCACCGGCGCCTGCGTGCGCACCTCGCCGCCGAGCTCGCGGATGCGCGCCGTCATCGTGTCCCACATCTGGCCCGGTCCGTAGCGCGGGTAGTTGAACTCGCTGATCAGCGACTTGATCTTGTTGCCGCGGTTGCCGAAGAACGCGGCCTTGGCGGCGCTGAAGAACGAGAGGCCCTTGATGCGCTGGGCGGCCCACTCGGCGCGGATCTCCGTGGTCGGCACGCCCCAGACCTTCTCGTTGTAGGACTTGAAGAACAGCTGATACAGGCGCTTGCCGAAGCGGTTGGAGACCCACTGCTCGAGGTTGTCCTCGGGGGCGTTGCGCTTGGTCGCGGCGGCCCACAGGTACGACAGCCCCGCGCGGATGAGCTCGACCGGCCCGAGCTTCTTGATGACGTCGGTGCCGTTGAGGGGGTAGTCGAGGAACTTCCCGTTCCAGTAGATGCGCGACATCCGCGGGCGCTTGAGGAACTCGTCGCCCATGACCTCGTGCCACAGCGCGTCGACCTCGGTCGCCTTGGTGAAGAAGCGATGGCCGCCGAGATCGAAGCGGTAGCCCTCTGGGTCGACAACCGTCTTGGCGAGGCCGCCCACCTGCGTCTCCGCCTCGACCACGACGACCGGCTTGCCCTGCTTGGCCAGCAGGTAGCCGGCGGTCAGGCCGGCGGGGCCGCCGCCGAGCACGAGCGCGGGGCGCTCAGGCGTGATGTGGGGCAGTGTTCGCTCGAGACGAGTGGTCATGACGCAAAGGAAAAGGGTCTATCCGTTCGTAGTCTTCACGAACAGGAGGCCCTGCAGGGGGTTAGGTCCGGGATCCCGGAAGTGCTGAGGCACGATAGCGACCAAGTTAAGGCGTGAATCAGCGCGCAGGACGCCCTCGTACTCCATCGAGCGGTCGCGGACGCGCGACGTCCACGGACCGCGCCAGCGCTCGGGCTTGAACACGATCGGCTTGACGAACAGCAGGCGCTGACCGACGCGCATGCGCCGGATGAGCGGCAGCAGCTGGGTGTCGACGCCCGTGCGGTCGAAGTGCTCGGCGCCGTCGCGCCAGTCCGCCACGCCGGTGTCGCGGACGATGCCGAACGGGTTGGCGTAGGTCAGCCGCGGCGACATGTAGTACGACAGCACGGGCACCTGCTCGGGCTGCATGGACAGCACGATGTCGCCCCGGTGCACGAGCGGGCTCATCGTCTCAGCCAGGTAGTGCGCGTTGCTCTTCGCCGAGGGACCGCTCGCGTAGACCCAGCTCGCCGCGAGCAGCGCCAGCGCGGCGACGCCGATCCGGCCGCTGCGCGTCAGGCCGACGGCAGCCAGCAGCAGCAGCGGCGGCAGCGCGATGGCCAGGTAGCGCGTCGCCCAGGCGGGCGAGGCCTGCGAGAGCCCCCACGCGGCGAGGATCGGCAGCACGGCGATCACCGCCAGCGCCGGCACGAGCACGGTGCGATCGCGCCGCGAGCGGCCGGCGAGCGCGGCGAGGCCGGCGCCGCCGGCCAGCGCCACGACGTAGGTGCCGCTCTGCCCGCCGAGCAGCAGGTTGGGCGACTTGACCAGCGTCGAGAACGACGGCGGCGTGGCCCAGGGCGCGCCGGTGTGCAGCGTCTGGAAGACGAGCGTCGGGAGCCACGGCGCGTAGAGCAGCGCGGCCAGTCCGAAGCCGACGCCGGCGTCGCGCGCGAGCGCGCGCCGGTCCTCGCTCGCCCGCCAGACCAGGGCGAGCGCGACCGCGAGCGCGAGCGCGTAGAAGAACGCCCAGTTGTGCGTGTAGAGCAGCGCCGCGAGCAGCACGCCGAAGGGGATCCGGTAGGCGCGCCGGCCGTAGAGGTAGGCGTGCAAGAAGCACGCGGTGCACAGCGTCGCGAGCAGGATGACCAGCGCGTACATCCGCGTCTCCTGCGCGTAGCTGGTCAGGAACGGGTTGATCGCGGTCAGCCCGGCGAGGGCCCACCCGGCCCGCTCGCCGAAGAGGCTGCGGCCCGCCCACCACGCGGCGGGGATCGTGAGCATCGCGCAGAGCAGCGAGAACGCGTGGGTCTGGGCCTCCGAGCGCCCGAAGACCTCCATCCACCAGTGCAGCAGCCAGTAGTACAGCGGGGGCGAGCCGTCGAGCCGCAGGACGCGCGGGATGTCGGCGATCGCGTGCCGGCTGATGCCGACCGACAGCCCCTCGTCGATCCAGAAGTGCACGTGCATCTGGCCCGTGCGGAGCACGAGCGAGAGCGCGACGAGGGCGGCGAGGCCGGCGTACTCGAGGACGCGAACACCGGCGATCGACCGCTCCAGCGCCGCCGGTCGGCGCAGGGCGACGGTGGCCATCGGGAGGGGAGGGTAGTGCCGCGCGCGTCAGGTGCAGGTGGAAAGCACCTGCCACGCCTGCGTGCGGGTCACGATGCGGAAGGGCGGCTCGGGGACGGCGAGGGGCGGCGCGCCGGGGATCGGCTGCGGCGGGCCCCCGGCGCGGAAGACGGTGCCGGGCGCCCGCGGCGTCAGCCCGACACCGTGGATCGGCGCGTGCAGTCGCCACGCGAGCGCGGTGACCTGGAACGGCCCGGTCGTCACGCTGCCGCAGCGCGTGATCGCGTCGGCGCCGCCGCGGTTGCGCACGGCAAGGGTCAGGTCGTCCATCAGCCGCGCCTCGTTGCGCACCGCGCGGCCATCGCCGGCGAGGTCGTCGGCGCGGACCGCGACTGCCGGGACGAGCAGCGCCACGGCCAGCGCGATCTGCAGCGCCGGGCGCTGGGCGACGCGCGCGAGCAGCTCGCCCAGCGCCGCCCCGCCGGCCACGCACGAGAGCGCCACCGGCGCGATGAGGTAGCGCGCGTTGCCCGAGAAGCCTGCCTCGGTCATGACGGCGACGACCCCCAGCCACGCCAGCGCCCCCACGGCCAGCACGCCGCGGTGCCCGAGCCGGCGCCGGACCGCGCCCAGCGCGACCGCCGCGGCGAGCCCGAGCTCGGCGACGAGCGGCATCATCGAGTCGAAGCGCCGGGCCACCTCCCACGCCGGGTGCTCGGCGAAGGCCAGCGCGTTGGGGTTGGGGTCGCGCGCGCGCTGGCCCGCGCGCAGCGCGTTCCCCGACCCCCACAGCTCCGGGCCGAACCACAGCACGGCGCCCGCGACGGCCATGCCGGCGACGAGGCGGCGGGCGGGCGGGTCGCGCCGCGCGAGCCAGATGGCGTAGACGCCGACGAACGGCCACGACTCCGGCCGCAGCAGGGCTGCCCCGAAGCATGCCCAGAGGGCGGCGCGGCGGCGTCCGGCGAGGTGCAGTTCGATGGCCGCCAGCAGCAAGGCGGCGAGCAGTCCCTCGGAGTCGCCGACGGCGGCGAAGCGCAGGAAGTCGGTCGAGATCGCCAGGCAGACCGCGGCCAGCAGCCCGCCGGCCACGCCGCCGCCGAGCCGGCGTGCCACGCGGAACGCGAGCGCGAGCGCGGCCAGCCCGCCGGCGCGCGCCAGCGCGACCCACAGCGCCGGCGCCGCCCCGCCCGCCAGCCCGAACAGCGTCGTGAAGAGCACGGGCAGCGGCTTCCACGACGGGCCGAGGCGCGTGTCGAGGTCGACGTGCAGCAGCTCGCGGCCCCAGATCAGCCACGCCCACGGGTCGTACGTGGGGGTCGTCGGCCCGGCCAGGGTCAGCAGGCCGAGCGCGAGGCAGGCGGCGGCGAGCGCGGCGAGTCCCATGCGGGGCGCCGCGCGCTCGCGTAGGCCCACCCCGTGGATGGACGCGACGCGGGTGGCCATGCGAGCGCCCCAGCCTAGAGCCCGCGAGTTCGTCCAGCGCAGCGAGCCGACGCTCAAGGCGCCGGGGCGGGGGTCGATGCAGCGCGACATGCGCCGCCTCTCACGCCTCTCCGTCCCGCTGGCCGTTGCCGCGCTCGCGCTCGTGCTCGCGGCCGTCGCCGTCGCCGACAAGCCCGCTCAGCCCCCGGGTCAGGCGAAGAAGCAGCAGCAGGTCGATCCCCCGGCCGCCGACGCGGTGCCGCCCGGGCAGGCCAAGCCGAAGAAGGCCCAGGACGTCGCCCCCGACGACGCCGTGCCGGCCGATGACGCCGCGCCCGAGCCGGCCGCCCCGGCCAAGCCCGACAAGGCGGCCAAGCGCGACGACGCCGCGAGCGCGCCCGGAGCCATCGCCCTCGAGGCGGGCGCCCCCGAGCTCGGCGAGCGCCTGGGGGTCACCGGCCTCGGCGAAGCGAAGGTCAAGGCGCGGGGCGGTCACGCCTGGACCGACCTCAGCGACCGCGCCGGCACGGTGCCCGACGACGCGGTGGTCGATGCGCGCCAGGGCGCGGTCGCGGTCAGCGTGGCGGTCGATGACCAGGGCACCCAGCAGGCTGCGCTGTTCACCGGCGCGATCTTCACCGTCCACCAGCCCGCCAAGCCCGGCGGCGTCACCGAGCTGATCCTCCACGGCGGCAACTTCGCGGTCTGCGACGCGCCCGCCGCCGACACTGCCACGGCCGCCGCCGCCAAGCGCCGCTCCCCGGTCGTGCGCCGGCTGTGGGGAACGGGCCACGGGCGGTTCCGCACGCGCGGCCGTTACGCCGCCGCGACGGTGCGCGGGACGACGTGGACGGTCGAGGACCGCTGCCACAGCACCGTCACGAAGGTGCTTGAAGGGATCGTCGCGGTGCGCGACCTGGTCACCGGGGCGCTCACCAACGTCCACGCCGGCGGGCGACTGCGGGTGGCGGCGCCGTGAGGCTCATGGTGCGCTGGATCCTTCGCCTCGCGCTCGTCGCGGCGGCGGGCGCGATCGGCGCCGCCACGGTGGCCCGCGCCGACGACTCCGCTTCCGTGCACGGCAAGGCGACCGCGCCCGGCCTGACCAAGGAGCGCGTCGACGCTTCTCCGGACAAGGCCGAGGACAACGGCGACGAGTCCGACCAGCCCGCCGCGGGCGAGTCTCCGGACCAAGCGCCGCCGGCCCCGAGCGAGGAGCCGCAGCTCGGCCAGAAGCTCGGCGTCACGCCCTCGGAGGGCACCGTCCGCGTCCGGCAACCGGACGAGGGCTGGGCCGAGCTCGACGCCGGGACGGCCGTGCCGAACGGGACCGTGATCGACGCCCGCCACGGGGCCATCACGCTCTCGGCCGCCGTCGACGCCGCGGGCACGCAGCAGTCGGCGACGTTCTCCGGCGCCGTCTTCACGGTCGATCAGCCGAACGCCGCGCACTCGGTGACCAGCCTCGCTCTGCACGGCGGCGACTTCTCGAAGTGCGCGCCCGCCGCGCGCCGCGTGCGGCCGTGGGCGGCCATCGCCGCGAGCCGCAAGCCGGTCCGCCGCCTGTTCGGCAGCGGCCACGGTCGCTTCCGCACCAGGGGCCGCTTCGCCGCGGCGACGGTGCACGGGACGATCTGGGTCACCGAGGACTACTGCGACCGCACGGTGATCACCGTCAAGCGCGGGGTCGTCGCGGTCCAGGACCTGCACAGCGGGCGCGCGGTCGAGGTCCACGCGGGCCACAGCCGCACGATCCGCCGCCGGTAGGTCCACCCGGCCCGCGAGAACCTCAAGCTCCCGCCCCGACGACCGATCCCTCAGGAGCATGCGCGCGAGCTCGACGACCCCCACCTCGACGGACGCGGCGTCCCTCGCCGAGCCGCCCGGCATCCCGGTGCTCGCCCGCGAGCTCGCCCAGGCGCCGCTGCTCGCCGAGCTCCCCCTCGACGCGCTGACCGACCTGGCGGCCAACGCGCGCCGGCGCCGCTTCGCGCCGGGCGACATCGTCTTCCACGAGGGTGCCGCCGGCGACGCCCTCCACGTCATCCGCCGCGGCCTGCTCGCGGTCGTGCGCCCGAGCCGCGACCCCGGCCTGATCCTCAACCGCATGGGCCCCGGCGAGGCCTTCGGCGAGATCGCCGTGCTGACCGAGTCGGCGCGGCTGGCGTCGGTCGTCACCGTCGAGCCCTCCGAGACGCTCGAGGTCACCAAGGCGGACTTCGATCGCGTGCTGGCGGCCAACCCGCGCGCGACGCGGCGGATGCTCGGCGCGCTGGCGCGCTCGCTGACGCTGGCCAAGGAGGAGGTCACGCGGCACAACTCGCGCCTGGAGGCCACGGTCCGCGAGCGCACCGCCGACCTGCGGGAGAGCCAGCTCGAGGTCGTGCGCCGGCTCAGCCACGCGGCCGAGTCGCGCGACGACCACACCGGCGTCCACACCTCGCGGATGAGCCGGATGTGCGCTGAGCTGGGCCGCGCCGCGGGACTGCCCGAAGCGCAGATCGAGCTGCTGCTGCACGCCGCGTCGATGCACGACATCGGCAAGATCGCCATCCCCGATCGCGTGCTGCTCAAGCAGGGACCGCTCGAGCCCGACGAGTGGGAGCTGATGAAGTCGCACACGATCGTCGGGGCCGAGATGCTCGCCGGGTCGAGCTCCCCGGTCGTGCAGATGGGCGAGGTCATCGCCCGCGCGCACCACGAGAAGTGGGACGGCACCGGCTATCCACTCGGGCTCAAGGGCGAAGAGATCCCGCTCGTCGCGCGCATCTGCGCCGTCTGCGACGTCTACGACGCGCTCGTCTCCGACCGGCCGTACAAGGCGGCGTGGCCGATCGACCAGGCGCTCGGCGAGCTGCGGCGCCTCGCGGGGCGCCACCTCGATCCTCGCCTGGTCGCGCTCTTCGTCGAGCGCCGTCCGGACCTGCGCGCGGGGGACTAGGTCAGTGGGCCCGTCCGTAAGTCCGGCGTGGAATCCGGCGAGGCGATCGCCGTTCCTGCGAAGGACGCAGGGAGGGCACAGTGACGGAGTCACGGGCCCGACCGAGGACGTACGCAGGGGCGGCGAGCGCCCGTCGGTTCCGTGTCGGATTTGCGGACGGGCCCACTAGTGCGCCGGCGCCGCGCGCTCGCCGCGGTCGGGGCGATCGCGGCCGTGCTGGCCGTGGCTGCGCTCGTCACCGGCGCGCTGGGACGCGTCGAGGCGTGGACTGTCGACGCGCGCTTCTCGCTGCGCGGGGCCGAGCCGGTCCGCGACGTGGCGGTGGTCGCGATCGACGACGCCGACATCGCGGCGTACCGGCAGTGGCCGATCCGCCGCTCCCTGCACGGCCGCGCGATCGACGCGCTGCGGCGCGCGGGCGTTCGGGCGATCGCCTACGACGTCCAGTTCACCGAGGCCAGCCCGCCCGGGCTCGAGCGCGAGGACCTCGCGCTCTACGACGCGGTCGCCCGCGCGCCGGGCACGGTGCTGGCGACCACGACGGTCCCGCGCAGCGGCGACACCGACGTGCTCGGCGGGCAGGAGAACCTCGGCCCGGCCGGCGCCATGGCGGCCAACAGCCTGCTGCCGACCGAGCCGGGCGGCGAGATCCGCCGCGTGCCGTACATGGTCGCCGGGCTCGCGTCGTTCGCGGTCGCGGCGGCGCAGACCGCGACGCGCACGCACGTCTCCGGGAAGGGGTTCGGCGCGGGCGGCGCGCTGATCGACTACGCGGGCCCCCCGGGGACGGTTCCGACGTACTCGTTCCACGACCTGCTCACCGGGCGGGTGCCGGCAGCGCGGCTGCGCGGGCGGGTCGTCGTGGTCGGCGCGTCCGCGCCCTCGCTGCAGGACCTGCACCCGGTGCCCACGTCGGGCGCGGGCACCATGCCCGGCCCCGAGGTCCAGGCCAACGCGATCTCGACCGTCCTGCGCGGGCTGCCGCTGCGCGAGGCGCCGTGGTGGGTCAACGCGCTCGCCGCTCTCGTGCTCGCGCTCGTCGTCCCGCTGGCCGCGCTGCGCGTGCGCGCGATGGCGGCCGCGGCGCTTGGTCTCTTCGCGCTCGGCGCCTGGCTCGCCGGCTGCCAAGTCGCCTTCGCCCATGGCCTCGTCCTCGCCGTCACGCCGCCGATCGCGGGCCTCGTCATCGCTCCGGTGGGCACGGTCTGCGCAGCCGCGCTGCTGTCGGCCGCCGACCGTCGGCGGACGCGCAGCCTGTTCGGCCGCTTCGTCCCCGAGCCGGTGGTCGAGGAGCTGCTCGAGCGCGAGGGCGGCGAGGCGCGCCTGGGCGGCGTGCGGCAGGACGCGACCGTCCTGTTCTGCGACCTGCGCGGCTTCACGACCTTCGCCGAGCGGGCCGCGCCCGAGCTCGTCATCGACGTCCTCAACCGCTACCTCGCCGAGGTCTCCGACGCCGTCCTCGCCCACGGCGGCACCGTCGTCAGCTACCTCGGCGACGGCGTCATGGCGGTCTTCGGCTCACCGCTCGCCCGGCCCGACCACGCGCGGGCCGCGGTCGCGGCCGCCGACGACCTGCTCTCGACCCGCCTGCCCCGCTTCCACGCCTGGCTGGCCGACCGCGACCTGCCGCCCCTCGGCCTCGGCGTGGGCGTCAACAGCGGCCCGGTCATGTCCGGCCTCGTCGGCTCCGAGCGGCGGATGGAGTACGCGGCGGTCGGCGACACCACCAACGTGGCCGCCCGCCTCCAGGCCGCCACCAAGAACACGCCCCACGCGCTCTTCATCGCGGCCTCCACCAACGACCGCCTCGACCCGGCCACGAGCGCCCGCCTCGTCCCCGTCGCCGACCTCGCGGTCCGCGGCCGCGGCGCGGGGGTGCAGGTCTACACGCTCGCCTCGGGGTCGGCCGCCGCCGCGGCGCCGCTCGCGGCGTAGTACGGCGGCGGGCTCTCGATCAGGCCGGCCTCGATCTCGCCGTGGCAGTTGGCGCAGACGAGGACGCACTTCTTCGTCTCCTCGCGGTAGGAGGCGAGGGACTTGCCGCTGGCGGTCGACATCCGGAACGATTTCGTCGCCGGGTCGACGTGGTGGAACTGGAGGTTCACGATGCAGCGTTCGTACCCGCAGACGCGACAGCTGCCTCCCGCCTCCTCG
>VAWY01000015.1 GCA_005888335.1 Actinomycetota bacterium | reverse complement strand
CGGACAGAATGCCCCCGGCGGGACTCGAACCCGCAACCTGAACGCTTAAAAGGCGTCTGCTCTAGACCATTGAGCTACGGGGGCATGGCCATGCTAGACGCGCTGTCGTCGCGTGGCGTTGGCCCGTGGGGCCTGGGGTCCCAGCATCTTCTCTCTGACGGTCTCGCACTCGTCGACCTCGACGAGTGGCGCTCGGGGAATCTCGACGGCGCGGGCGCGGAAGGCGGGC
>VAWY01000014.1 GCA_005888335.1 Actinomycetota bacterium | reverse complement strand
AGTAGGTCCCAAGGGTTGGGCTGTTCGCCCATTAAAGCGGTACGCGAGCTGGGTTCAGAACGTCGTGAGACAGTTCGGTCCCTATCTGCCGTGGGCGTTGGAGAGTTGAGAGGATTTGTCCCTAGTACGAGAGGACCGGGATGAACGCACCTCTGGTGTATCTGTTGTCCTGCCAAGGGCACCGCAGGTTAGCTACGTGCGGATCGGATAACCGCTGAAGGCATCTAAGCGGGAAGCCGGCCTCGAGATGAGCTCTCCCATCCCCTTGAGGGAGTAAGTCCCCTGGTAGACCACCAGGTTGATAGGCCGGATCTGGAAGCGCGGTGACGCGTGGAGGAGACCGGTACTAATGGGACGAGGGCTTGACGGATATTTTTGATGCCCTAGTGTGACTCTGTGCGGTTTTGAGGGACTGCCGAGAGGGTGCTCTCGCCCCTTTCCGGTGGCTATGGCGAGGGGGAAACACCTCTTCCCATTCCGAACAGAGAAGTTAAGCCCCTCAGCGCCGATGGTACTTGGCCTTCACGGGCCCGGGAGAGTAGGACGCCGCCGGTTCTTCATCCACGAGCCGCCCTGCGGGGCGGCTCGGTCGTCGTTCGGGATGGTCTCGGCGGGAGGACGCCTGTAGCATCTGCAACGAGCGGCCATGCTCGCGATCCTCCTCGTCGTCGGCTTTGTCCTGTTCTGCGTCGCCTGCGGGCTCTGGGGCGCGGAATCGCGACCCGACTTCCTCGACCCGAGGATCAAGCACGGGTCGTTCACCGGGCCGTTTCGTTCCGGCTGACGCGACGATGAGGCCCGTTGCCGCCTGTGCGGGCGGTACCGTCGCGCCGTGACGCCCGCGCGCAGCGAGATCCTGCTCGGCGACAACCTTGCCGTTCTGGACCGCTTTCCGGACGGAGCCTTCCAGCTCGTGTATGCCGACCCGCCGTTCAACACGGGCCGCCGGCAGAGGCGCACGACGCTGGCGACGGTCGCTGACGGCGCGGGCGACCGGACCGGCTTCGGCGGCCGCCGGTACCGGTCGCGGCTCCTCGCCGAGTCGTCGTACCGGGACGCGTTCGACGACTACCTGGGCTTTCTGGCGCCGCGCCTCGAGGCCATGCGGCGCGTCCTGGCGCCCACGGGCACCCTGTACTTCCACATCGATTACCGCGAGGCGCACTACTGCAAGCTCCTCCTCGACGAGATCTTCGGCCGGGCGTGCTTCCTCAACGAGCTCATCTGGGCCTACGACTACGGCGCGCGCCCCAAGCGCCGCTGGCCGGCCAAGCACGACACGATCCTCGTCTACGTGAAGGACGCCGAGCGCTACTACTTCGACGCCGAGGCGGTCGAGCGCGAGCCCTACATGGCGCCCGGGCTCGTCACGCCAGAGAAGGCCGCGCGCGGGAAGCTCCCGACCTCGGTCTGGTGGCACACGATCGTCTCGCCGACGGGTAGCGAGAAGACCGGCTATCCGACCCAGAAGCCGGAGGGCATCGTCCGGCGGATGGTCCAGGCGTCGACGCGGCCGGGCGACTGGTGCCTGGACCCATTCGCGGGCAGCGGGACGCTGGGCGCGGTGGCGGCCAAGCTCGACCGCCGCTACGTCCTCGTCGACTCCAGCCCCGAGGCGGTCGCCGTCATGCAGCGCCGTCTGGCTGCGCTTCATCGTCGATGAGCCGCACGCCGAGCGCCGCCGCGAAGGTCCCGGCGAGCTCGATGATCTCCGACCACTCGAGCGCCGCGCCGCCCAGGCCCTCGACGCCGCGCAGGCCCTCGAGGCGGCAGCCGCGCAACTCCGAGCGCTCGAATCGCGCGTCGGCGAAGCTCGCGCCCGTGAGGTCGCAGTCGAGAAAGCGGACCGATTCCAGGCGCGCGCCCTGGAAGTCGGCGTCACGCAGGACGCAGCCCGCGAACGTCGCGCGCTGCAGCGTCGCGAAGCGAAACGAGGCCAGGTCGGCGCGGCAGTCGCGCAGCAGCAGGTCGCGGACGCCGCCCTCCGGCCACTGAAAGCCGGTCAGACGGCTGTCGGAGCAGGCCACGCGCGCCATCGAAGCGTCGCGGGCAACGACGTTGGCGAGGTTGCAGCGCACCAGCTCGCAGTCGAGCAGCCCGAACCGGCTGAGCCGGGCGCCGCTCAGATCGCAGCCGACGAGCCGGGTCTCCTCGAACTCCAGCGACCGCGCCTCGACGCCGGCCAGCGACGCGCCCTCGAGCTCCACCGCCGTCCAGCGGGTCTCGTCGAGCGCTGCGCCCGCGGGCAGGCTCGCCCGCTCGAGCGCCGGCGGGAGGCGCGGAGGCGAGGGCGGACGGGGCGCCGCGGCGCGCGAGGGCATCCGGCCAGTCAACCAGCGCCGTCGCGGCGGGGCATCGCGAGCGGCGGGCGGCCGGCAGGGCGCAGCCGGCGCGGCGCGCGCTCGGCGGCGAGCGGCGTGGCGCAGAGCTGCGGGCGCGGCGACCCGGCACCGGGCCGGCGCGGTCGCGAGATCGACCGCAGCGGCCGGCGGTGCGGGTGCGGCGGCTCGGCGGACGGCGGCGCGCCGGACTCGTCCAGCGTGAAAAGGGCCACGGCCAGGCCGAGCACGCGACCGGCCCGCGCCCGCCATGAGCGGGGGGCCGGCGAAACGTCTTCCCTTGCGGATGGGAACATGTGTTCGGCAACCTATGAGGGGTGTCGGACGGACCCCGGCACCGGCGGCCGGACCGCCCCAAATCCGCCCGAAATCCGCTTGCCTCTGCGGAATTCGCTGCAACGAGGGTTGCAGCGAGGGGCGGGCCGGCGGGCGCCCGCCGGCACCTCGCGGGCCCCGCTACCGAGTGGCCCCGAGCGACGACCAGACGTCGATCTTGGTGCGCACGCGAGCGACGACGTCGCCGGTGAACTCGCTGGTCGTCGCGTGGCCGCCGAGATCCGGCGTGCGCACGCCCGCGCCGACCGCCTCGAGCACCGACTCATAGATCGCGCGCGAGGCGCTCTCGGCCTCCGCGCGGCCAGCTCGCGCCGCATAGTGCAGCACCGCCCCGCAGGCGAGGATCATCGCCATCGGGTTGGCGATGTCCTTGCCCTGCAGCGCCGGCGCCGTCCCGTGCGGCGCCTCCGCCATCGCCACCGTCGTCTCGAGCTCGTCGTCGAAGCTCAGGAGCACCGACTCGGCCCCGGCGATCGACCCGAACATCGGCATGACGAGGTCGCTGAGGCAATCGCCATCCCGGTTGAGCGCCGGGATCACCAGCGGGCAGTCGGCTACACC
Organism: Actinomycetota bacterium; assembly: GCA_005888335.1. The sequence continues at coordinate 27,676 of VAWY01000014.1, read as the reverse complement.
GGAGATCAGCCCGGCGTACGTGGCGTCGATCAGGACGGGCTGGTAGGCGACGTGGGGGTGGCGCTCCGCCGCCGCGTCGAGCTCCTCCTTGAGCATCCCCTCGTAGACCGGCGACACCGTCCACTTGGGCCCCCCGTAGACCTTGCCGCCCATCTTCGCCGCCGTGCGGAACGCGTACTCGGCGACGACCCGGCACGTCCCGCGCGTGATGCGCTCGGTGCGGTACGCGATCTCGTCCGGGCCGCCCTCGGGGCCCTCGCGCCACTGCTGGGCGCCGTAGGCATCGTCGACGGCCATCCGCACGACGCTGATCGGGAAATGGACGCCGCCGAAGGGCTGGACGCCCGGGATCCGCCGGCCGGTCCGGATGATGACCTTGCCGTCGATCTCCTCGCGCAGGATGCGGTTCGGTGAACCGACGTCGTCGCGCCCCTCGGGGGTGATCGTCGCCGCCTTGATGCCGAACCCGCTGGCCCGCATCGCCGCGGCCGCCTCGTGGACGACGCCGTTCCCGGTCGCCCGGCGGTTGTCGAGCGAGAGGTCGAAGCGCTCGAGGTGGAGCGGGACGCCGAGCGCCTCGGAATCCAGGACGCGCAGGGCCTGCTCGAGAAGCTCCTGCCCGGTCTCGTCGCCCTCGAGCACCGTGATGCGCAGCGGATCGGACATGGCGCCAGGGTACGCTCTGGGACTCGATGGACGTCTGTAGCTGGTGTGGGGTCGCGGTGGACCGCGACGAGGGATTTCGGGCCGCCGAGCCGGTCGGCGAGCGCAAGGCGACCTTCTGCCGCCTCGAGCACGTCGTGCCCTGGATCCTGCAGGGCCCGCATTGGGAGCCCGGGCGCATCGCCGCGGCCGACGCTGACGCCGCTCTCGGCGTGTGCGCCCACTGCGGCGAGGAGGTCGGCGACACCCGCGTCCTGCTCGTCCGCCACCGCGGAGAGCACCGCATCGGCGACGCGTTCTGCTCGGTCGATCACCTGCTCGCGTGGACGAAGCGCGGCGGGCGCTGGCGCACGGGCGTTTGACGACTTCGTCGTAAACGCCTTGCGCGAACGGCTGGCGCCGTTCGCGGGGGGACCGTTGACGACTTCGTCTGAACGCCTCGCGACGTTCGCGGGGTCAGGCCGGGACCGCCGCCGCCGGCCGCAGCGTCCCCCGGCGGGCCCAGCCCACGGCCGCCCCGAGCGCCGCCAGCGCGCACCCGGCCACGACCGCCGCCCGCCAGCCCGAGGCCTCCACGAGCGCGCCCGCGAGCGCGTTGCCGCCGGCCACGCCGACGACGAGCCCCATGAGGACCCACGTGTAGGCCTCGGTGATCGTCCCGGCCGGCGCGACGAGCCCCACGAGCTGGTTCTGCGTGGCCTGCAGCGGCGCGATAACCACCCCCGCGACAGGGATCAGAAGCAGCATGCTGGCCACGGACGTGGCGGCGAGCGTCAGGGCGCTCACCACCGGCAGCAGCGCGGCAAGCCGCAGGAACGCGCGCGCCAGGGCGCCCAGCCGCTCGGCGAGCACGCCGTACGCGATGCCGCCCGCCATCGAGCCGAGCGCCCAGGCGGTGATCAGCGGCCCGCCGACGCTCGCAGAGCCGTGGTCCTTGCCGAACGCCGGCAAGACGACCTCGAAGACGCCAAAGCACGCTCCCGCCCCGACGCCTGCGAGCAACAGCGTGCGCATCCCGGGCGCGCGCAGCGGCCCGGCCCACCCGGCCGTGCTCGGCTCGCCCCGCCACTCGCGCGACGGCGGCAGCGCGCTGAACCACACGGTGCCGACCAGCACGATCGCGGCCCCGGCCAGCAGCGCCGCGATCGGCGAGAAGAGCGCCACCAGCGCCGCGGTGAGCAGCGGCCCGAGCGAGAAGACCGCCTCGATGAGGATCGAGTCGAGCGCGTAGGCAGGCGGCAACAGCGTCTCGTCGTCGAGCAGTTGCGGCCACAGCGGGCGCAGGGCCGCCCCGACGGGCGGCGTCCCGGCCCCGGCCACGCCCGACACCGCCGCCAGCACCGCGGGAGAGGCGCCGCTCTCGCCGAGCGCGACCACGACGACGACGGCCACCACGTGCACGAGCACGAACGGCACGAGCACCCGCGTCTGGCCGAGCCGGTCGATGAGCCGGCCCTGGAGCGGCGAGGCGAGCCCGGCCGCGATCGCGAACGCGGCGGTCACCGCGCCCGCGGACGCGAACGAGCCGGTCAGGCGCTGCACGTAGAGCACGAGCGCCAGCGAGATCATGCCGATTGGGGTGCGGGCCAGCACGCTCGAGACGACGAGCGCCAGCACGTGCGGCGCGCCGAGGACGCGCCGGTAGCGGTCGAGCATCAGTGGCCCCGGTCGTGACCGCGGCGGGTACGCCCGGAACCCGTTGTGGTCGCGGCCGGGGCCACTAGGGCGTCGGAGCCGGAAGCAGCTCGTCGGCGCGCGCCTCGAGCGCGGCGGCCACGAAGGCGATGTGCTCGTCGAAGTCGACACCGAGCTCCTCGGCGCCGCGACGCACCTCTTCGCGGTTGACCGCCGCGGCGAAGCTCGGCTGCTTGAGCTTCTTCTTGACCGACTTCGCCGTCAGGCCGCGCAGGCCGTCGGGCCGCACGGCGCCCACGGCGAGGATGAAGCCCGACAGCTCGTCGACCGCATAGAGCGTCTTCTCCATCCGCGACTCGCGCGGGACCCCGAGGAAGTCGGCGTGCGAGGCGATCCCGCGCACGATGACCGGGTCGACCCCGCGGCGCTCGAGCTCGGCGATCGCGTGGCGCGGATGGCCGGTCTCGAGATCGGGATGGCGCTCGTAGTCCATGTCGTGCAGCAGCCCGACGACGCTCCACAGCTCGACGTCCTCGCCGAAGCGCTCGGCGTAGGCGCGCATCGCGGTCTCCACCGCCAGGCAGTGGCGGCGCAGCGAAGGCGAGGACACCCACTCGATCAGGAGGTCCCATGCCTCGTCTCGCGAAAGCCGCAGCGACATGGTTGTTACCCTAGCCCAGCCTTCGGTCCTCCCACGGACGCGGCCCCTCATGGAGAAGTTCGTCATCGACGGCGGCGTGCCGCTGTCCGGCACGGTCATTCCTGCCGGCAACAAGAACGCCGCATTGCCCATCCTCGCCGCGTCGGCCCTCACGGCCGACGAGGTCGTCGTGCGCAACGTCCCGCGCATCCGCGACGTCGAGGCGATGCTGAGCATCCTCGAGGGCCTGGGCGTGCGCGTGGAGTGGCGCTCGGACCACGAGGTCGCTCTGCTCGCCTCCGACCTGCCCGCGCCGCGGGAGATCGATCGGCGCCAGGCTGAGGCGATCCGGGCCAGCGTGCTGCTCGCCGGGCCGCTGCTGGCGCGCTACGGCCACGCGCAGATGCCGCCGCCGGGCGGCGACGTCATCGGCCGCCGGCGCCTGGATCCCCACCTCGACGCCTTCGCCTGCCTCGGCGCCGAGATCGACCTCTCCGGCCGCGACATCGTCCTGCGCGGCCGCACGCGCGCGGGCGACGTCTTCATGGACGAGCCGTCGGTCATGGCCACCGAGAACGCGCTCATGGCTGCCGCGCTCACGCCGGGCTCGACGGTCATCGGCAACGCCGCCTGCGAGCCGCACGTCCAGGACCTCGCCCGGATGCTGGTCAAGATGGGCGCCGACATCCAGGGGATCGGCTCGAACGTGCTGACCGTCCACGGGCGCGACGAGCTGCAGGGCTGCGTCCACGAGATCGCTCCCGACCACATCGAGATCGGCTCGTTCATGGCGCTGGCCGGCGTGACCGGCGGCGAGCTGCGGATCAAGGACACGGTCCCCGACGACCTGCGCATGATCCGCCTGGTCTTCGACCGCATCGGGCTGCGCACCGATCTCGACGGGCCCGACGTCCTGGTACCCGGCGATCAGCAGCTGATCGTGCAGCGCGACGCCGGCGAGTTCACCGCCAAGGTCCAGGACGGCCCGTGGCCTGCGTTCCCCGCCGACCTCACGTCGATCGTCATCGCGATGGCGACCCAGTCGGCCGGCCAGGTCCTCATCCACGAGTGGATGTTCGAGAACCGCATGATCTTCACGGACAAGCTCGTGAACATGGGGGCGAACATCATCCTGTGCGACCCGCACCGGGCGATCGTCTACGGCCCCACCCGCCTGCGCGGCGAGCGCCTGGAGTCGCCCGACATCCGCGCGGGGATGGCCATGCTCATCGCCGCGCTGTGCGCCGAGGGCCGCTCGGAGATCGGCAACATCCGCCAGATCGACCGCGGCTACGAGCGCATCGACGAGCGCCTGCGCGAGCTCGGCGCGCGCATCGAGCGCGTGTCGACGCAGCCCGTGCCTGCCTAGTCACGACGCCCTTTACGCTGCGGGCCACGTGACGATCGTTCCCATCCCCTCCGGGACGCGCGACGTCCTGCCCGACGAGATGCGCGAGCTGCGCGCCATCGGCGACGCCATGCGCGCGGTCTTCGAGGAGCACGGCTACGGCGAGGTCGCCACGCCCGCGCTCGAGTATGAGGACGTGCTCGCGCGCGGGGGTGCGGCCGGGCGCCTGCCCGCCTACCGCGTCGTCGACGACCACGGCGCCGTGCTCGCGCTGCGCTCGGACATGACCGTGCCGATCGCGCGCGTCGCGGCGACGCGCTATGCCACCGCCGAGCCGCCGCTGCGCTTCAGCTACCTGGCCAACGTCCACCGCACGGTCCGTCCCCACCGCGGCCAGATGCGCGAGTTCCTCCAGGCGGGCATCGAGCTGATCGGCTCGCCGGCGCCGGAGGGGACGGCCGAGGCGCTGACGGTGCTCTGGCGCGCGCTCGACGCGGTCGGTCTGCGCGGCTACCGGATCGGCCTGGGCGACGCCTCGCTCGTGCCGTCGCTGCTGCGCGGCGTCGACGGCGACGCCGTCCTCGCCGCGCTCGCCGCCCACGACTTCGTCACGCTCGAGCGCGAGGTCGCCCGGCTGGAGCTCGAGCCGGAGCGCGCCGAGGCGCTCGTGGCGCTCACGCAGCGCCGCGGCGGCCCGGAGGTGCTCGACCTCCCCGGCGTCGAGGGGCTGCGGCGCGTGCTCGACCTGCTCGAGCCGGGGGTCGCCGCGCGCGTGATCTTCGACCTCGGCCTCGTCCGCCGGCTGGGCTACTACACCGGCGCGGTCTTCGAGATCTACGACCCCGCGCTGGGCGAGCCGTTGGGCGGCGGCGGGCGCTACGACGACCTGCTCGGCCGCTTCGGGCGCCCGCTGCCCGCGGTGGGCTTCGCGGTCGGCCTCGACGCCCTGCACGTGGCGCTGGCGGGAGAAGGCGGGTCTCCGCCGACCGGCGATCCCGACCGTGTCGGCGCTCCCGGGGGACCCGTGACATGAACCCCTACGCCCTGACCATCGCGGTCCCGCGCGGCGCCCTGCTCGCCGACACGCTCGATCTGCTCGGCGACCTCGGCCTGGACACGGCCGAGGTCCGTTCCAACGACCGCAAGCTGCTCTTCGAGGACGCCGGCATCGTGACGATGCGTCCCAGCGACGTGCCGACCTACGTCGAGTCGGGCGCCGCCGACATCGGCATCACCGGCAAGGACGTCCTCGCCGAGCAGGCGGGCCGGCGCGTCTACGAGCTGCTCGACCTCGGCTACGGGCCGTGTCGGATGGTGCTCGCCACCGTGGCCGGCGATCCGGACCCGGCGGCGGAGGCGCTGCGGCGCCTCGGGGTGGTGCGGGTGGCGACGAAGTACCCGCGCGTCGCGAGCGACTACTTCGAGGACACGGGCCGGCAGGCCGAGATCGTCGAGGTCAAGGGATCGGTCGAGCTCGCACCGCTGACCGGAATGGTCGAGGCCATCGTCGACCTTACCCAGACCGGCACGACGCTGCGCGAGAACGGGCTGGTCGTGCGCGAGGAGCTCTTCGCGTCGACGGCACGGCTCATCGCCAATCCGGTCGCCCACAAGCTCAAGGCCGAGGGGATCGACCGGCTCGTCGCCGCGGCGCGCCGGCGGGCGCAGGTCGGGGTCTGACGTGCGGGTCGAGCGCTGGACGCTGGCCGCCGGGGAGGCCGAGCCGCTCGCTGCGCGAGCCCGCGAGCTGACGGCGGCCGGCGCGGACGTGCGCGACGCGGTCGCGGCGATCGTCGCCGACGTGCGCGGCCGGGGCGACGCCGCGCTGGACGCCTACGTCGAGCGCTTCGACGCCACCGGCGGCGCGCCGCTGCGCGTCGCGCCCAGCGAGCTCGACGCCGCCGCGGCCGCCCTGCGCTCCGACGTGCGCGCGGGGCTCGAGGTCGCGATGGCCAACGTCGCCGCGGTCGCGGGCGCCTCGCTGGGCGACGACGCCGAGCTGCGCCTGCCCCAGGGCCAGCGCATCCGCGTGCGCGAGCTGCCCGTGCGCCGCGCCGGCATCTACGTCCCCGGCGGTCGCGCGCCGTACCCCAGCACGGTCGTCATGGGGGCGGTGACGGCGCGGGTGGCCGGGGTCGAGGAGATCTGCGTCTGCGCGCCCGGCGCACACCCGGTGATCCTCGCCGCCTGCGCGCTGTGCGGGCTCGACGAGGTCTACCGGATGGGCGGCGCGCACGCCGTCGCCGCGCTGGCCTACGGCACCGCCCGCGTGCCGCGCGTGGACGTCATCGCCGGGCCGGGCAACCTCTACGTGCAGGAGGCCAAGCGGCTCGTCTCCGGCGACGTCGGCATCGACGGCTTCCTCGGGCCCAGCGACGTGCTCGTCCTCGCCGCGGCTGGCGCCGAGCCCGAGCTCGTCGCGCTCGACCTGCTCGCCCAGGCCGAGCACGGCGAGGGCACGATCGTCGCCGCAGTCAGCGCCGAGCGGGCGCTGCTCGACGCGGTCGCCGAGCGGCTCGAGGCCGAGACCGAGGCGGTGGCGGTGCTCGTCGACGCGCCGTCGCTCGACGAGGGCCTGGCCTTCGCCGAGGCGTTCGCGCCCGAGCACCTCGAGCTCGTCGGGGAGCGCGCCGAGGCCCTCGCCGGGCGCGTGCGACGGGCGGGTTGCGTCTTCGTCGGCGCGACCGGCGGCACGGCGTTCGGCGACTACGTCGCGGGCTCCAACCACTCGCTGCCGACCGGCGGGGCGGCGCGCTTCGCCTCCTCGCTGTCGGTGCGCCACTTCCGCCGCCGGATGGCTGAGGTCCACATCGGCGCCGCCGCCCCCGCGCTCGCCCGCGCCGGCGCGCCGATCGCCAGGGCCGAGGGCTTCACCGTGCACGCCGCCTCGATGGAGGCTCGGCAGAATGGGACGCCCCGATGACGCGGACCGCCGAGATCGCCCGCACGACGAACGAGACCGACGTCCGGCTGGCGCTGGCCCTGGACGGGGCCGGCCGCGGCGAGCGCGCCACGGGCGTGGGCTTCCTGGACCACATGCTCGACCTGCTCGCCCGCCACGCGCGGATCGACCTCGACGTCGGCGTGACCGGCGACCTGCAGACCGGCGCGCACCACACCGCCGAGGACACCGGGCTCGCGCTCGGGCAGGCGCTCGACGAGGCGCTCGGCGACCGCGCCGGGATCTTCCGCTACGGGCACGCCGTCGTCCCGATGGACGAGGCGCGGGCGAGCTGCGCGATCGACGTCTCCGGCAGGCCACTGCTGGTCTTCGCCGCGGACCGGCTGCCGCCTGGGGTGACCGGGGGCTTCGACCACGAGCTCGCCGAGGAGTTCTTCCGCGCGGTGGTGACCAACGCGCGGCTGACGGTCCACCTCACGCTCGAGGCCGGGACCAACGCCCACCACATGATCGAGGCGCTCTTCAAGGCCTTCGCGCGCGCGCTGCGCGCGGCGATCTCGCTCGACCCTACGGAGAGCGGCGTGCCGTCGACGAAGGGGACATTGACGGCGTGATCGGGATCGTGGATTACGGGATGGGCAACCGCCGCAGCGTCGAGAAGGCGCTCGAGCGCGTCGGCGGCGAGCCCCGGCTCACGTCGGATCGTGCCGTCCTGCGCGCCGCCGACGGGCTCGTCGTCCCCGGCGTCGGCGCCTTCCCCGAGGCGATGCGCCGCCTGCGCGCGGCCGCCCTGGATGAGCTCGTGCGCGAGCGCGCCGCAGAGGGCGTCCCGGTGATCGGGCTCTGTCTGGGCATGCAGCTGCTCCTCGAGCGCTCCGAGGAGCACGGCGGCGCCGAGGGCCTTGGGCTCATCCCAGGCGAGGTGCGAACGCTCGATGCGCGCGGCCTGAAGCTGCCGCACATCGGGTGGAACGAGGTCCGCTGGGCCCGCCGCTCGCCGCTGGTCGAGGGGCTCCCCGACCCCGCGACCTTCTACCACGTGCACACCTTCGTCCCGCACCCCGCGGATCGCGAGGACGCGCTCGGGATCAGCGAGTACGGCTCGCCTTTCGTCAGCGTGGTCGAGCGCGGCGCCATCTACGGCGCGCAGTTCCACCCCGAGAAGTCCTCGCGCAACGGGCTCGCGCTGCTGCGCAACTTCGCCGCGATCTGCGCGCGCGTCGCCGCATGATCCTCTACCCGGCCATCGACATCTCCGAGGGCCGGGCGGTCCGGCTGCGCCAGGGCCACTTCGACGAGGTCACCGTCTACCAGGACGACCCGCTCGACGCGGCGCGATCGTGGATGCAGGCCGGCGCGCGGTTCCTGCACGTCGTCGACCTCGACGGCGCGCGGGCTGGCCGGCCCGAGAACCTCCAGCACCTGGAGAGGATCACCTCCGAGCTGGGCGCGCCCGTCCAGTACGGCGGCGGGCTGCGCTCCCTGCCCGCCGTGCGCGACGCGCTGCGGGCCGGCGCCCAGCGCGTGATCCTCGGCACGGCCGCCTACACCGACATCGACTTCCTCGACGACGTGCTCGCCGCCTACGGCGAGCGCGTCCTCGTCTCGGTGGACACGCGCGGCGGGCACGTCTCGACGGCGGGCTGGACGGAGACGACCCAGATGCCCGCCGAGGACGTCATCCGCCGGCTGCAGGAGCGCGGGGTCAAGCAGCTCGTCTACACCAACGTCGACAAGGACGGCATGCTCGAGGGCGTCAACGTCGACGAGGTGGGCCGGATCGCGTCGATCGTGCGCGGGCGGTTCCTGTACTCCGGCGGGATCGGGTCGCTGGACGACCTCGAGGCCCTCGCCGGCCTGCGGCAGGTCAACCTGGCCGGGGTGATCGTCGGCAAGGCGCTCTACGAGGGGCGCTTCACCGTCGGCGAGGGCCAGGCCGTGGTCGACTGAGTCTTCGCCGGCATGGCCTAGGGCTCGCGCGTCTCGAGCGGGGTCGTCGCCGGGCCCTCGAGGACGCTGCCGTCGACGTCGAAGCGCGAGCCGTGGCATGGGCAGTCCCAGCTGCGCTCGGCGGCGTTGAAGCGCAGCAGGCAGCCGAGGTGCGTGCAGCGCAGCGAGACGGCGTGCAGCGTGCCGTCGTCGTCGCGGAAGACGCCCTTCTTGGCGACCGCGCCGACGATCCGCGCCTCGCCCGCGGGGACGTCGTCGGCCGACTCGGCCTCGCCGGGCTTGAGGCGGTCGACGAGGAAGTCGGCGGCGAACCTTGCGCCGAGCTTGGCGACTGTGGGCGCTCCGCTCACGGTCACCCGGGCGGGTGAGAAGCGGTCGGCCCACGGGTTGTCGCGCCCGGCGACGAGGTCGCTGAGGATCCGTGCGGCGAACGTTCCGCTCGTCAGCCCCCACTTGGCGAAGCCCGAGGCGACGTACAGGTCGCCGAATCCGGGGCCGTAGCGGCCGATGAGCGGCAGGTGGTCGTAGGGCACGGGGTCTTGCGCGGACCAGCGGTGGGTGGTGGCCTCGACGTCGAAGTGCTCGCCGGCGAAGGCCTCGAGGTGCTCGAACCGCTCGGGCGTCGCCTCGGTCGAGCCGGCGGCGTGGCCCTCGCCGCCGACGATGAGCAGCTCGCCCGCGGCGCGCAGCGAGCGCGTCGTGCTCCCCGCCGAGATCGCCATCGACTGGGGCGGGGCGCCGGTGCGCAGCCGGGCCGCGATGCAGTAGGACCGCATGGGCTCAAGGCGGGCGAAGAACAGCCCGCGGTCGAACAGCGGGTAGTGCGCGGCGTCGATGACGTGCCGGGCGGTCACCGTGCCGCGGTCGGTCTCCACGCCCCCCGAGCCGAGCCCCTCGGCGCGCGTCTCCTCGAACACGGCGCAGCCGTCGCCGTGCACGGCCGCGGCGAGCCCCTGGACGTAGCGGACCGGGTGCAGCTCCAGCTGGTCGTCGAGGCGGACGGCGCCCGACGTCGGGAACGGCAGGCCCGCGTCCTCGACGAGCGTCACCGGCAGCCCGGCCTCGCGCGCCGCCTCGAGCTCATCCTCGACGGCGGAGCGCTCGTCGTCCGAGGCGGCGTAGGTGAGCGCCGGACGGCGCTCGAGGTCGCACTCGATGCGCTCCTCCGCGGCGAGCGCCGCGACGAGCTCGACCGCGGCGAGGCTCGCCTCGGCGTACACCGCGGCGCCGTCGGCGTCGTGGTGGCGGCGGATGCTGCTGTAGACGGTCTGCTGCAGGGCGCTGACCTTGGCGGTCGTGCATCCGGTCACGCCCGAGCCGACGCGCCGCGCCTCGAGCACGGCGACCCGCGCGCCGTCGCGCTTGAGCAGGAGGGCGGTGGTCAGGCCGGTGATCCCGCCGCCGATCACGGCGACGTCGACGTCGACGTCGCCGGGGAGCGGGGCGTAGGAGGTCGGCTCGGCGGTGGTGAGCCAGAGGGAGCTGTCCGCGGAAGTGGTCATCAAGGCGGGTACCGTGCCACGTCGTGCACCTCAAACGCGTGATCCCCTGCCTGGACGTCGACGGCGGCCGCGTCGTCAAGGGCACGCGGTTCCTCGACCTGCGCGACGCCGGCGATCCGGTCGAGCTCGCCGCCTACTACGACCGCGAGGGTGCGGACGAGCTCGTGTTCCTCGACATCACGGCGACGAGCTCCAAGCGCGACACGGTCGTCGAGCTCGCCCGGCGCACGGCCGACGAGGTCTTCGTCCCGTTCACGATCGGCGGCGGCATCCGCTCGGCCGGGGACGCCCAGGCGGTCCTCGACGCGGGGGCCGACAAGGTCTCGGTCAACTCGGCCGCGGTGGCACGCCCGGAGCTGATCTCCGAGCTCGGCGAGGTGTTCGGCGCGCAGTGCGTGGTCCTGGCGATCGATGCACGCGGGCGGGGAGGTGGGACGTGGGAGGTCGTCGTCGCCGGCGGGCGCCAGCCGACGGGGCGCGATGCGGTCGAGTGGGCCCGCGAGGGCGTGGAGCGGGGCGCGGGGGAGATCCTGCTGACGAGCATGGATCGCGACGGCACCAGCGACGGCTACGACCTCGAGCTGACGCGCACGATCGCCGAGGCGGTCGGCGTGCCGGTCATCGCCTCGGGCGGCGCGGGCGAGCTCGACCACCTCGCCGAGGCGCTCGAGGCCGGCGCCGACGCCGCCCTGGCCGCCTCGATCTTCCACTTCGGGCGCTTCTCGATCGCGCAGGCCAAGGAGCACCTCGTCGCCGCCGGCCTGCCGGTGCGCCAGTCGTGATCCGCGCCCGGCTCGTGCTCGCCTGCGTGCTCGCGGCCGGCGCCGCGGCGCCCGCGGCCGCCGACACGCCCGGCGAGGGCGCGTGCGCGGCGTTCAGCGTGCCGGGCCGGGCGATCGAGCACCCGTTCGAGCTGCCGGGCGGCCAGCGCGCCCTGGTGCGCGACCCGTACGGCGGGCTCATCTTCCGCAACCGCCTGTTCGTCTCGTTCGTCGTCAGGACGGTCGACAAGGCGCAGCGCGAGCAGGTGATCGACCACGTCGAGTGGATGCTGGACGGCGACCCCGCGCCGCTGGCCCGCAACCGCGGCGGGCGCTACGCGCTGCTCGTCCCCTCGACGCGCTTCCCCGCGGGCCAGCACCAGCTGACCGCCCACGTGGTGCTGCGCGACGGCCAGGCGCTCGACGAGGCGATCGACGTCAACGCCACCGACTGCCAGCCGGTCACGTTCTTCGCCGACATCGCGGTCAGCCGCGGCCGGCGCGCGGCAGCGACCCTCAGCGTCGGCAGCGGCGGCCCGCCGATGCGCAGGGTCACCTTCACGGCGCTGCGCGGCGTGCGCGCGGCGGCGCCGGCCGCCCTGCGCGGCCGGGCGATCGGGACGCTGAGCTTCTTCGACGGCACCAGCGTGCGTCAGGCGGCGGGGCTGACGCTGCGCCTGCCCCGGCGGGCGGCGGGTGGCAGCGTGGTCGTCTTGCGCCGCGGTGCGCTGCGCGTGACGCTGCATCCCGGCCGCCGCCGGCTGCTTGACGTCAACGGCCTGCCCGACGGCACGACGGGCGTGCGCGTGCGGCTCGCGCCGGGGATCGTCGCGCCCCGTCGCGGCTGCCCGGTCCGCGCCGACCTCGTCGCCACCGTGCTCGGCGGGCGGGGGAGCGGGGCGGCGGCGGTGCGGAGTGGGGTGCGGTGCTAGGGGGCGTGCCGCCGCCTGGCGCTCCGCTCAGACGGTTGTCCTGGGCTGCGGCCTGGTCCGATTGCACTGAGGGAGAGTGAGCGGGGTCTGCGCCCGCGGCCGAGCGGCAACACGCCAGGCGCGGTGACCCGAGAGGACGAACGGACACTTGGGGCGCTATGTCAGTCCCAAATGACGTCTCGTCCTACGATCAAGCGCCAACGCGCCAGAACCCCGCAGGGAGGCGCGCGGAGCGCGTCCGACGGGTGCGGCCACAAGGACAAACCGCTCCTTCCCCTCAATGCCATCGGATCACGCCCGGGCCGCAGGCCCACGCCCGGGCGGAGCGCTACCTACCTACGACCGCCGCTTCTTCGGCTTCAACGCAAAAACGCTCGAATACCCCATCAAGAACAACCGGTGCCCATCGGACACCACGGGGTTGAACGCCCCCTTGCGCGTGCGCCAGACGAACCGCCCGGTCCTCGCACCCACCGCCGTCGTGGTCCGCGCCAGCGTCGAATAGAACACGAGGTCGCCGATGACGACCGTGCCGCCGGAGATCTTGCCCTCGGCGCTGCGCGTCCAGCGCGGCCGGCCGGTCCGCGCGTCGAGCGCGTAGAGCTTGTTGTCGTACGAGCCGATGTAGACCGTCGGGCGCCCGCGCGGCACCTTCGCCACGGCAGGCGAGCCGTAGACGTAGCCGCCCGTGCCGTGGCGCCAGGCCAGGCGGCCCGTCGCCGCGCCGAACGAGTAGACGTTGCCGTCGGTGCTGCCGAGGTAGACGCGGTCGTAGGCGACCGCCGGCGTCGAGTAGAAGTTGCCGCCGCCGGAGGTGGACCAGCGCCTGCTGCCGTCGCGCGCGCGCACCGAGTAGACCTCGCCGCCGTAGGAGCCGAAGTACAGGTTGCGGTGGTTGTCCATGGCCAGGCCGGCCTTGACCGCGCCGGCGGCGTGGAACATCCAGCGCAACGTCCCGTCGCGGGCGTTGAGCGAGTAGACCGTCCCGTCCTCGGACCCGAAGTAGACGCGGCCGTGGTCGATGAGCGGCGAGGACTCGGCGCGGCTGGGCAGCTTGCGCGCCCAGCGCACGCGGCCGTTCTCGGCGTCCAGCGCGATGATCCGGCCGCCGTCGGAGCCCTTGAAGCGCTGCAAGACCACCGCATAGACGGTGTTGTGCGCGTAGGCCGGCGACGCCGCCGCCAGCGAGCCGACCTTCTTCTTCCACAGGAGGTGCCCGGTCCGGCGGCTGAGCGCGTACAGCGCGCCGTTGTTCTTGAGCATGAACAGCGCGCGGCGGCCCAGGACCGGCGGGAACTCGATCAGCACCGAGCCGCGGTCGGACCACATGTGGTTGTAGGGCGGATGCAGCGAGGACGGATCGCGCAGCGGAAACTCGCGCGTGCGCTGCTTGTCGTAGCCGTAGACGGGCCACTCGAACGAGGGCTCGCGCTTGCCATGACGGCGGGGCTCGGGGGCCGGCGGCCGGTCGGGCTGATTCTTGAACTCGACGTTCGGGTTGGAGATGTCCTGATTGCGCACCGTGAGCGCCCACGCTGCGGCCGCAATGAGGAACGTCGAGCCCAATCCCGCCAGCCAGGCCAGCCACCGCCGTAGGCGGGGCCCTCGGGACATGGGATAGGACTGTAGCCCGTGGACCCGACGGCTCAGCTCACTTACGAGCGCCTGGCGGGCCTTCCTTCGGGGGGCTCCGTGTTTCATGCGGCAGGCCGGTTTCCTGGATTATGGATAGTCGGGGGTGCGGTTCGGGACGTTCTGCTCGGCGTACCCGGTCGGGATGTCGACGTGGCGGTCGAGGGGGAGATCGCCCCTGTAATCGGCGCGTTGGGCCAACCTCTGGAGGAACACGGGCGCTTCGGCACCGCTTCGGTGCGGACGCCGGACGGCGGCCTGGTCAACCTCGTGCGCACGCGCGCAGAGGCCTATCCGCGCCCCGGCGCGCTGCCCGTCGTGCGCCCCGCCGGGATCGACGAGGACATCGCGCGCCGCGACTTCACCATCAACGCGATCGCCGTCGGCCTCTCGCCCGACGTCCGCGGCGAGGTGCGCGCGCCCCCCACGGCGCTGGCCGACCTCGAGGACCGGCTGCTGCGCGTCCTGCACGACCGCTCGTTCGTCGACGATCCGACGCGACTGCTGCGCCTCGCGCGCTACGAGACGCGCCTGGGCCTCGCGGTCGAGGGGCCTACGGCCGCGCTGGCGGCCGACGCGACGCTCGACACCGTCTCCGGCGACCGCGTCGGCGATGCCGTGCGCCAGCTGCTCGCCGAGCCCGATCCGCTGCTCGCGCTGTGCGCCGGCGCGCGCTTCGGGCCGCCGGTGCCCGAGCCCGACGCCGACCTCGCGCGCTCCGGGCTGGCGCTGCTGCCGCCCGACGGGAGGCGCGACCTGCTCATCCTCGCGACGGCCGGCGAGGGGATCGAGGCGCGCATGCGCGAGCTGGGCTTCACCGCCGCCGAGACCCGCCAGGCAGCGCGCGCGGCGCAGGCGCGCGAGCTCGCGGCGGCGCTCTCGCGCGCGCGGCGCCCGAGCGAGATCGCCGACGCCGCGCGCGGCTGGCCGGTCGAGGCCGTGGCGCTCGCCGGCGCGCTGGGCGCCGAGCCCCAGGCGCGCGCGTGGCTGGACGAGCTGCGCCACGTGCAGCTGGCCATCACCGGCCACGACCTGCGCGCGGCCGGCGTTCCCGAGGGCCCGGAGCTGGGCCACCGGCTGGCGCACGTGCCGAGGCCGAGCTGCGCGCCGCACTCGAGGGTTGATGGTCGAGCACGGCCATCCGGGCACGGTGGCCGCGGACTCAACCATCTAGCCTCGACCACGTGCAGCTGCCCGCCCCGTTCCGCACCCACGGCGACCACCTCGCGATCGACCTCGACGGCGCCACCGCGCTGTTCTCGACGCGCCGCGGTGGCGTTTCCGAAGGCCCGTTCGCCAGCCTCAACATCGGGCGGCGGACGGGCGACGAGGGCGAGCGCGTCGACGCGAACCGCGAGCGGCTGGCCGCGCAGGTCGGCGTCGGCTGGGGCCGCTTCGCGCGCGCGATCCAGGTCCACGAGACGACGGTGCGCCGCGTCACGCGCATCCCCCGCCACGACGACCCGTGGGAGCACGCCGACGGCCAGGCCACCGCGCTGCCCCGCGTTCCCGCTCTGGTCTTCGTCGCCGACTGCCTGCCGATCGCGCTGATCGCGCGGGGCGCCGTCGCGATGGTCCACGCCGGCTGGCGCGGCCTCGCCGGCGGCGTCGTCGCCGAGGGCGTGCGCGCGCTCGAGAGCGACGGCTCGGTCCGAGCCGTCATCGGCCCCGGCATCGGCGCCTGCTGCTACGAGGTCGGCGACGACGTGCGCGCCCGCTTCCCAGCCGAGGCCGCCGACGGGCGCCACCTCGACCTCAAGCTCGCCGCCCGCCGCGCGCTCGAGGCCGCCGGCGTCGCCGAGGTCCACGATGCCGGCCTCTGCACCGCCTGCCACCCGGAGCTGTTCTTCTCGCACCGCCGCGATCACGGGACGACGGGACGCCAGGCCGGGGTGGTGTGGCTGCGCGGCTAGACCCGGCCCGCGTGCGAGCCAACCTCGAGGCCGTCCGCCGGGAGGTCGGCGACGGCGTCGAGGTCCTCGCCGCCACGAAGTACCTGCCGCTCGACCAGATCGGCGCCCTGGCCGAGGCGGGCGTCACGCTCGCCGGCGAGAACCGCGCGCAGGATCTCGCCGCCAAGGCCGCGGCCCATCCCGAGCTGACGTGGGACTTCATCGGGCAGCTGCAGAGCCGCAAGGTCAAGCAGGTCCTGCCGCACGTCCGCTACATCCACTCCGTCGCCAGCGACAGCGCGCTGCGCGAGCTCGGCAAGCACGGCACAACGCACACGCGCGTGCTCGTCGAGGTCAACGTCGCGCAGGAGCCCGGCAAGGCGGGCGTCCTGCCCGGCGAGCTGGCGGCGTTCCTCGAGCGCTGTCCGGTCCAGGTCGTGGGGTTGATGACGATGCCGCCGTTCGCCGAGGAGCCCGAGGACAGCCGCCGCTGGTTCGCCGCGCTGCGCGAGCTGGCCGAGCGCCACGGGCTGCGCGAGCTCTCCATGGGGACCACCCAGGACTACGCGGTGGCCGCCCAGGAGGGCGCGACGATCGTGCGGATCGGCGCGCGCCTCTACACTTGAGCCGCAGGATTCGCCGCAAACCCCGCGAATCCGCCCACCGAGCATGAGCTTCAAGGACTCCTGGCACTCCGCGCTCGTCTACTTCGGCCTGGCCGAGGAGCGTCACGCGACCGACGAGTACGACGACGACATCCCGCGCGAGCCGGAGGCCGAGCTGCAGGACCGCTACCACGAGCGGCCCAACGTGCGCCGCCTGCGCCGCCGCCGCGACGAGATCGACGACATCTTCGCCGACGACGAGGAGCCCGCCGGCCGGCCGACGAGCCGCCTGCGCACGGTCAACGGCGGCGGGCGTGACGTCCGCGTCCACCTCGTCATCCCGAAGTCGTTCAACGACGCCCAGCAGGTCGCCGACAAGTTCAAGGACTCGGTGCCGGTCATCCTGAACCTGCAGGGCGTCGAGACCGATCTCTCCAAGCGCCTGATCGACTTCGCCAGCGGGCTGACCTACGCGCTCGACGGCGGCATGCAGCGGATCGCCGACAAGGTGTTCATGCTCACGCCGCGCAACGTCGAGATCTCGGCGGAGGAGCGCGCGCGGCTGATCGAGAAGGGCTTCTTCAATCAGTCCTGAGCGCGCGGACTAGCCTTCCGCGCGGATGCTCGGCTTCGTCGGCAGCGGCAACATGGCGCGCGCGCTCGCGCGGGGCTGGGGCGATCCCGTCCTCGCCACGGACTCTGGCTCGGGCCGCGCCAAGCGCATGGTCGCCGAGCTCGGCGGAGAAGCGCTGCGCTCGAACGCCGACCTGGCCCAGCGCGCCGACTCGATCGTGCTCTGCCACAAGCCGTACCAGCTCGAGGAGGTCGCGGCCGAGACCGCGCCGCACGCCCACCACGTCATCTCGGTGCTCGGCGGCATCGGGCTCGACCGCCTGCGCGCGGCCTACCCGCAGGCGACCGTCGTGCGCGCCATGCCCAACACCCCGGTCGAGGTGCGCCAGGGCGTCACGGTCCTCGCCGAGAGCGAGGGCGCCGAGGAGGCGCGAGTGCTCTTCGACCGCCTCGGCCACGTCTTCGTCGTCCCCGAGCGGCTGCTCGACGCGGCGACGGCCACGACAGGCGTCGCGCCGGCCTACGTCGCGCTGCTCATCGAGGCCCACGTCGACGCCGCGATCAAGCACGGGATCCCCGCGTCGCTGGCCACCGACCTCGCCGTCGAGACCTTCGCCGGGTCGACCGCCCTCGTGCGCGCGCGCGGGGGCGACACCCTGGGGGTTCGCCGCGAGGTCACCTCGCCGGGCGGCTCGACGGCGCGCGGGCTCGCCGCGCTCGAGGCGGGCGGCGTCCGCAGTGCGCTGCTCGACGCGATGCGGGCGGTGCTGCAGGCATGAGGGGGCTCGTGGTGCTCGCGCTGGACCGCAACGGGATCGCCAACTACGTGGCGGCGCTGTTCCGCGTCTACGGGCTGCTGATCATCGCCTATATCGTCACGTCGCTGTTCTTCGCCTTCGGCGGGCGCATCCCGTACTCGCGCTGGTCGCGCGCGATCCTCGACTTCCTGCGGGACGTCTCCGAGCCGCTCCTGCGGCCGTTCCGCGCAATCCTGCCCACGCTCGGCCCGCTCGACCTCAGCCCGATCGTCGCGCTGATCGTGCTGCAGATCGTCGGGCAGATCGTCGTCAACGTCATCCGAGGGTGACGACCGGCACGGCGTGGGCGCGGGCCGGGCTCGTGCTCGCGGCGGTCCTGGCCGCCGACCAGGTCACCAAGGTGCTCGTGCGCAATGCGCTCGCGGTCGGCGAGCGCCGCGAGATCCTGGGGCCGCTCGATCTCGTGAGGGTCAACAACGACGGCATCGCCTTCGGCTTCCTCGGCGGCGGGCAGGCGGTGGTCGCGATCGCGGTCGCCGCGGCGCTCGTGGGCCTCATCGTCTACTTCGTCTTGAACGCCGGCCGGCCGCTCGTCTGGCTGCCGACTGGCCTGCTGCTCGGCGGCGCGCTGGGCAACGTCTTCGACCGTCTCCGCGACGGCGTCGTGACCGACTTCCTGCGCCTGCCGCACTGGCCGGCGTTCAACGTCGCGGACATGGCGATCACCGCGGGCGTGATCGCCCTGGTGTTCTCCCTCGATGCGGATCGCGGTCACTGACGAGCAGGCCGGCGAGCGTCTCGACGTGGTGCTCGGTGAGGCCCTCGGGTCGCGCGCCCGCGCGCAGCGCCTGATCGACGCCGGGCGGGTCACCGTCGACGGCGCCGTGCGGCCCAAGCGCCATCGCGTGCGAGCGGGGGAGGCGATCGAGGCGGCGGGCGACGAGCCGCCGCCCGGCGAGCCCGCCGCCGAGGAGGTCGCGTTCTCGGTCGCCTACGAGGACGACCTGCTGCTCGTCGTCGACAAGCCGGCGGGCGTGGTCGTGCACCCGGCGCCGGGCCACGCGACGGGGACGCTCGCGCAGGCGCTCGGGCTGGCCGGGCGCGCCGGCATCGTGCACCGCCTCGACCGCGACACGAGCGGGCTGCTCGTCGTGGCCAAGACCGACGCCGCGCACCGGGCCCTGCAGCGGGCGATCCAGCGCCGCCAGGTCATGCGCGAGTACCTCGCGCTCGTCGAGGGCCGCCCGCCATCGCGCAGCGGCACGATCGACGCGCCGATCGGCCGCGATCGCCGCGTCCGCACGCGCCACTCGATCGACACGGGCACGCCGCGCGCGGCCGTCACGCACTTCACCGTCGAACGCGTTCTGCCGGAGCACACGCTGCTGCGCGTGCGCCTCGAGACGGGCCGCACCCACCAGATCCGCGTGCACCTGCAGGCCATCGGCCACCCGATCGCCGGCGACCCGGAGTACGGCGGCCGCGCGGGCGAGCTTGGCCTGCGCCGCCAGTTCCTGCACGCCGCGCGCCTGGCCTTCGACCACCCGCGCACGGGCGAGCGCGTCGACGTGCAGTCGCCGCTCCCGGGCGACCTGCGCGCCGCGCTCAGTCGCGCCGGCGGGTGAGCCAGACGCCGGTCTTGTAGGGGATCGAGAACGGCTCGTCGGGCAGCAGCGCCGCGACGCGCCGCAGGACGTCGTCACGCTGCGCCGGCGGCAGGGAGGCGACGTACGAGATCGACGCCACGAAGGCGAGGTAGCGCTCGCGATCGGTCTCGTAGGCGAACCGGACCGCATGCTCGGTGTGCGGCTCGAAGGCGGGGTGCTCGCCGAGCGAGACCATCCGGCCGCCGAAGGCGGGATGGTCGCGGCGAAGCGGGCCGAGGATCTCGCCGAGCACCTGCGACCACTCCGGGAGGTCCTCACCCGTGGGCCACTGCCACAGGATCGCCACGGGACCGCCCGGGCGCACGACGCGCGCGAGCTCGTCGCCGGCGCGCGCGTGGTCGAACCAGTGCCAGGCGTCGGCGACCGTCGCGCCGTCGACGCTCGCGTCGGGCAGTGGGATCGCCTCGGCCGTGCCCTCGAGGGCGCCATCGACCCGCGCGCGCATGCCCGGGAGCGGCTCCACGGGCACGACGTCGAAGCCCGCGGCGCGCAGGACGCGCGTCAGCTTGCCGGTGCCGGCCGCGAGGTCGAGGATCCGCGCGCCCGCGGGGAGGCCGAGCAGGCGGACCGCCTCGGGCGGGTAGTCCGGCCGGCCGCGCTCGTAGTCGTCGGCCACGTCGGCGAAGCCGCGGCGGGCCAGCGGGTGGAGCTCCATGCTCTCTACACTGGCACGTCGCATCTGTCCCCAACCCGCCCGGAGCTCGTCCGCGGGTCCTGCCCGGCCACAACGCCGGGTCCGCGAGGCGCCGGACGGCAGAAGCGAACCACACGACGAAAGGACCGCATGGCCACCGAGGTGGGCATCCGCGAGCTGCTGGAGGCCGGCGTGCACTTCGGCCACCAGACCCGCCGCTGGAACCCCAAGATGCGCCGCTTCATCTTCGGCGAGCGCGACGGCATCTACATCATCGACCTGCTCAAGACGCAGGCGCTGCTCGAGCAGGCCCAGCGCTTCGCCGACGACATCGCCCGGCGCGGCGGAACCGTGCTCTTCGTGGGCACCAAGAAGCAGGCCCGCGACGCGATCAAGGAGGTCGCCGAGAGCGCGGGCATGCCGTACGTCAACCACCGCTGGCTCGGCGGGCTGCTGACGAACTACCAGACGATCTCGCTGCGCATCAAGCGCCTGCACGACCTCGAGCGCTACCAGTCCGAGGGCCAGCTCGAGCTGCTGCCCACGCGCGAGCGGATGAACGCCCAGGCCGACCTCGAGAAGCTGCAGGCGAACCTCGGCGGCGTCAAGAACATGCAGCGCCCGCCCAACGCGATGTTCGTCGTCGACCTCAAGACCGAGGTCATCGCGGTCAAGGAGGCCCAGCGGCTGCGCATCCCGATCATCGGCCTGGTCGACACCAACTGCGACCCCGACGGGATCGACTACGTCATACCGGGCAACGACGACGCCATCCGCGCGTGCGCGCTGATCACCAGCGCGATCGGCGACGTCGTGCGCGAGGGCCAGTTCACCTTCCGCGCCGAGGAGGAGGCCGCGCGCCGCGAGGCCGAGGAGCAGGCGCGCCGCGAGGCCGAGGAGCGCGCCCGGCGCGAGGCCGAGGAGCAGGCGGCGCGCGAGGCGGCTGAGCAGGCGGAGCGGGAACGCCAGGAGCAGCTCGTGTCCGGCGGCGAGGGCGAGCCGCGCCAGGACGCCGAGGCCGAGGTCGCCGAGGCGGCGCAGGCCGGCGGCCGCCCGCAGCCCGACCCCGCGGTGCGCCAGCGCGCCGACCGCACCGAGCGCCACCTGACCGACCGGCCCGGCGAGGAGCGGCCCGAGCCGCCCGCCGAGGACGGCGAGCCGCTCACCAACGAGGCGCTCGTCGAGAACGGCGTGCTCGACGCGCCGGCCAAGGACCAGCAGAGCACCAGCGAGGAAGCCCAGTGACCGACATCACCGTCTCCGCCAAGGACGTCAAGGCCCTGCGCGACCGCACCGGCGCCGGGATGATGGACTGCAAGAAGGCGCTGACCGAGACCGGCGGCGACGTCGAAGCCGCCGTCACCTGGCTGCGCGAGAAGGGCATCGCCGGCGCGGCCAAGCTCGCCGGCCGCGAGGCCACCGAGGGCACCGTGCAGTCCTACATCCACTCCAACGGCAAGGTCGGCGTGCTCGTCGAGGTCGACTGCAACACCGACTTCGTCGCGCGCAACGACGACTTCACGGGCTTCGCGAAGGAGATCGCGCTGCAGGTCGCCGCGGCGCGGCCCGAGTTCGTCTCCGAGGAGGAGGTCCCCGAGGAGCGCCGCAGCGAGGAGCTGCGGATCGCGATGAGCCAGATGGAGAACGTGCCCGAGCAGGCGCGCGAGCGCGCGGCGCAGGGCAAGCTCGGCAAGTGGCTCGACGAGGTCGTCCTCCTGCGCCAGCAGCACGTCAACCAGGACAAGCACGGCGGCAAGACCATCGAGCAACTGCGCGCCGAGTTGTCGGCCAAGACCGGCGAGAACGTCGTCATCAAGCGCTTCGCGCGCTTCGAGGTCGGCGTCTAAGCCACGCAACTTGGCCCCCGCCTTCAAGCGCGTCCTGCTGAAGCTGTCGGGCGAGGCCCTCATGGGCTCGCTCGACTTCGGCACCGACCCCGAGCGGCTCAAGGCCATCGCCGAGCAGATCGCTGCGGTCCGCGCCAAGGGCACCGAGCTCGCCATCGTGCTGGGCGCCGGCAACATCTACCGCGGGATGGCCGGCGCGGCGGCGGGCATGGACCGCGCGACCGCCGACTACATGGGGATGCTGGCCATCGTCCTCAACGCGCTGGCGCTGCAGGACGCGCTCGAGAAGCTGGGCATCGACACGCGTGTGCAGTCGGCCATCGAGGTCCAGGAGGTCGCCGAGCCCTACATCCGCCGGCGCGCGATGCGCCACCTCGAGAAGGGCCGCGTGGTGATCTTCGCGGCGGGCACCGGCAACCCGTTCTTCACCTCGGACACCGCGGCGGCCCTGCGCGCGGTCGAGATCCACGCGGAGGCCCTGCTGATGGCCAAGAACGGCGTCGAGGGCGTCTACACGGCCGACCCGCGCACCGACCCCGACGCCGAGTTCCTGCCCCACATCACCTACATGGAGGCGCTCGAGCGCAGGCTGCGCGTGATGGACCTGACCGCGCTCACGCTGTGCATGGAGAACGACCTCCCGATCTACGTCTTCAACATGGACGACGAGCACAACATCCAGCGGATAGTGTCCGGCGAACGGGTGGGCACCCTGGTGAGTCATGAGTGAGCTGATCGACGAACTCCTCGCCGACGCCCGCGAGCGCATGGGCAAGTCCGTCGAGGCGACGCAGGGCGAGTTCAACTCCGTGCGCACCGGCCGCGCGTCGCCCTCGCTGCTGGACCGCATCCAGGTCGACTACTACGGCACGCCGACGCCGCTCAAGCAGCTCGCGGGCATCCACGCCCCCGAGGCGCAGCTGCTGACCGTCCAGCCCTACGACAAGTCCTCGATCAAGGCGATCGAGAAGTCGATCCGCGACTCCGACCTGGGCCTGAACCCCTCCAACGACGGCAACCTGATCCGGCTGTCGATCCCGGCCCTGACCGAGGAGCGCCGGCGCGAGCTCGTCAAGGTCGTGCGCCACATCGCCGAGGAGGGCCGCGTCAAGATCCGCAACGTCCGCCGCGACGTGATGCACGACCTGCGCGAGCTGCGCGAGGGCGGCGACGTCGGCGAGGACGAGGAGCGCCGCGCCGAGGCCGAGCTCCAGAAGGTCACCGACGCCAAGGTCGCCGATCTCGAGGCCCACCTGAAGGCCAAAGAGGCCGAGATCATGGAAGTGTGAGAGCCGACTTCGTCGGCTTCAAACGCGAACTTCGTTCGCGAGGTGGGGGAACCATGAGTGGCCCGAAGTACGTCGCCATCATCACGGATGGCAACGGTCGCTGGGCCCGGGCGCGCGGGCTGCCGGTCCTGGAGGGGCACCGGGCGGGCGCCGACGTGGTCAAGGCGAGGCTGCGCGACGCCGTCGACCTCGGCATCGCCGAGCTGACCGTCTACTCGTTCTCGACCGAGAACTGGTCGCGCTCGCCCGAGGAGGTCGCCGGGCTCATGGCGATGTTCGCCGAGCGCATCGACCGCGAGACGCCCGAGCTGCACGCCGAGGGTGTGCGGATGCGCTTCATCGGCCGCCGCGCGGGCGTCCACCCGCAACTCGTCGAGCGCATGGACTGGGCCGAGGAGCTCACGGCGGCCAACGACCGGATCACGCTCTTCGTCGCGTTCAACTACGGCGGGCGTGCCGAGATCGTGGACGCCGCGGCGCGCTTCGAGGGCGGCGATGAGGCCGACTTCGCGCGGCTGCTCTACGCGCCCGAGATGCACGACCCCGACCTCGTGATCCGCACCAGCGGCGAGCGCCGGCTGTCGAACTACCTGCTCTGGCAGTCGGCCTACGCGGAGCTCGTCTTCCGCGAGGAGCTCTGGCCGGACTTCACGCGCGAGGCCTTCGAGGCCGCGCTCGCGGAGTACGCGAGCCGTCAGCGCCGCTTCGGCGGCCGGTGATGGCCGCGCGGCGCCGCAACCAGAGCTCCGACCTCGCCGCCCGCGTGCTCGCCGCCATCCCGGCGATCGCGTTCGCCGTCGCCATCGTGGTCGCCGGCAAGTGGGTCTTCACGGTGGCGCTGATCCTTCTCGGCTGGGTGTGCCTGCACGAGGCCTTCGCGCTGCTCGCCGCCGCGCACCCCGTCCGCCTCGCCGGCTTCCTCGGCTTTGCCGGGATGCTCGTCGCCGCGCACCTCGGCGGCCCCGACGCCGTCCTCGGCGCGCTCGCGGCGACCGTGCCGCTGACCTTCATCATCGCGCTCGCCCAGCCGCGCGCCGGCGCGCCCGGCCTGGCGGTCACCGCGTTCGCGCTGGGCTGGATCGGCGTCGCGCTCGCGCACGCCGTCCTGCTGCGCGACCAGCCCCATGGCGGCGGCGTCGTCGCCGACGTCCTCGTCGGCACGTTCGCCGGCGACACCGGCGCGTACTTCACCGGCCGCGCGTTCGGCCGGCGCCCGCTGGCGCCCGTCATCTCGCCGAACAAGACGCTCGAGGGCCTGGTCGGCGGGTTCTTCTTCAGCATCCTCGGCGTCGAGGGCGCCGCCCTCTACCAGGACTGGTTCTCGGGCGTCGACGCCCTGTTCCTGGGCCTGGCCGTCGGCGCCGCGGCGCCGCTCGGCGACCTCTTCGAGTCCTACCTCAAGCGCGACCGCGGGGTGAAGGACGCCGGCCGCCTGTTCGGCGCGCACGGCGGGGCCCTGGACCGCCTCGACGCGGTCCTGTTCACTGCGGTGGCCGGCTACTACGTCTGGCTCGCGCTGCTCTGACCAGACGCAAGTTCGTCGACGCTCCGTCGTTCGGTGCTCTGCGGCGCAGGGAAGCAGGTCGCGCGCGGGCGGAGCTCTGGCGGGGGCTCCGCCCGCATTTCGGCTCCTGATGAGTACGGGCGCCGCACGACGGGTAGCGGAACCGCGCCGTGGCCGAGCAGGCGCGCAGCCTCGAGATCAACGAGGCCCTGGAGTTCCAGAACCGCTTCATGCGCGTCCAGCGGGTCCTCGCGATCGTCGCCGTCCTGGTGCTCCTGGTCGCCGTCGCCGGCGTGTTCGGCACCGGTCCGCTCGCGCACGCCACCACCACCGGGACCCGCGGCTTGCGCGTCGACTTCGACCGCTTCGTCCGCGCGGAGGCGTCGACCGACATCGTCGTGACGCTGCCCGGCGGCAAGGGCAAGACCAACGTCGCCATCGACAACGGCTACCTCGACAAGACCGAGATCGGGCAGGTCTCCCCGGAGCCCAGCGACGTCACCGCCTTGCCCGACCGCACCATCTACACCGTCCAGCAGACGCCCCCCAGCCACGTCCGCTTCAACATCACGCCCCAGAAGGCCGGCGTGTACCACGTGACGATCTGGGCCGGCGGCGGGCGCCAGGTGCGCTTCACCCAGATCGTCTACCCCTAGGCAGCCATGATTCCCGTCGCCCGCGCCCTCGCGATGTACCTCTTCCTCCTCGTGCTCGTGCGGGTGAGCGGCAAACGGACGCTCGCCGAGGTCACGGTCTTCGACTTCATCCTGCTGCTGATCATCTCGGAGTGCACGCAGCAGGCGATGACCGGGAACGACTTCTCGGTCACCAACGGCTTC
Organism: Actinomycetota bacterium; assembly: GCA_005888335.1. Next base: position 2,103 of record VAWY01000014.1, on the reverse strand, counting down.
CTCCTCGTCCTCACGCTGGTCACCGTCGACCGGCTCTCCGACTGGGTGACGAGCCGCTCCGAGCGCATCGACCAGGTGGTCAGCGACGCGCCCCTCGTGCTCGTCGACGAGGGCCGCGTCCTCCACGACCGCCTGAAGGCGTCGCACATGCGGGTCGACGAGATCCTCGAGGCCGCGCGTACGGATCAGGGCCTCGAGCGCCTGGACCAGATCAAGTACGCCGTGCTCGAGCGGTCGGGCGGCATCTCGGTCATCCCCAGCAAGGACGATTAACGGGCCCCTCAGCCGGGTTTGGCACCCTGTGGGCATGCCCCGCCGTCTGCTCGTCCTCGGCTCGACCGGATCGATCGGCACCCAGGCGCTCGACATCGTGGAGCGTTCGGGTGACCTCGAGCTCGCCGGCCTGAGCGCCGAGCGCTCGTGGGAGGCCCTCGTCGAGCAGGCGCGGCGCTTCGGCGTGGGCCGGATCGCGCTGGCCGACGCCGACGCGGGCGCGCGCGCCGCCGAGGCGTGGACGGACGGGGAGGTCCTCGTCGGGCCGCAGGGGCTCGTCGAGCTCGTCGTCGGGTCGGGCGCGGACCTGGTGCTCAACGCGCTTGTCGGCTCGGCCGGGCTGGGCCCGACCGTGGCGACGTTGGGCGAGGGGGTCGACCTCGCGCTGGCCAACAAGGAGTCGCTGGTGGTCGGCGGCGAGCTCGTCACCGCGCTCGCCGAGGCGACGGGCGCCGCGCTCATCCCGGTCGACTCCGAGCACTCGGCGCTGCACCAGCTCCTCGCCGCGGAGCGGCCGGGCACGGTCGACAAGCTGATCCTCACCGCGTCGGGCGGGCCGTTCCGCGGCCGCGCGCGGGCCGAGCTCGAGGGCGTCACGGTCGAGGAGGCGCTCAAGCACCCCACGTGGGCGATGGGCGGCAAGATCACCATCGACTCGGCGACGCTCATGAACAAGGGCCTCGAGCTCATCGAGGCGCACCACTTGTTCGGCGTGCCGTACGACCGCATTGACGTGGTCGTGCACCCGCAGTCGATCGTGCACTCGCTCGTGCAGCTCTGCGACGGCGCCTCGCTGGCCCACCTCGGCTACCCCGACATGCGCGTGCCGATCTCCTACGCGCTGCACTACCCCGACCGCGTCGACGTGCCGGTCGCCCCGCTCGACCTGCCCGCGCTGGGCGCGCTGACCTTCGAGGCCGTCGACGAGGAGGCGTTCCCCGCGCTGCGGCTCGCCCGCGAGGCGGCGACCGCCGGCGGCACGGCGCCGTGCGTGCTCAACGCGGCCAACGAGGTGGCCGTGCACGCCTTCCTCGGCGGCCGCCTGCCGTTCCTCGGCATCGCCGCGGTGATCGAGGAGACGCTGTCGCGGCTGCCGGCGCAGCCCGTGCGCGCGTTCGAATCGCTCTACGACGCCGACCGCGAGGCGCGCGCCGTCGCGGGCGACCTCATCGCGGCGCGGGTGGCCTGATGGGCTGGCTCCCCGCCGCGCTGGCTGCCTTCCTGGGCTTCTCGGCGCTGATCATGCTCCACGAGCTCGGGCACTTCACCGCCGCCAAGGCAGTGGGCATGCGCGTCGAGAAGTTCTCGCTGTTCTTCGGGCCGATGCTCGTCAAGGTCCGTCGCGGCGAGACCGTCTACGGCGTCGGCCCGATCCCGCTCGGGGGCTACGTGAAGATCAGCGGGATGAACCCCCACGAGAAGCTGCCGCCGGAGGTGGAGCCGAGCGCCTACTTCCGCCAGCCGGTGTGGAAGCGCGTCGTGGTGATCGGCGCCGGGCCCGCGATGAGCCTGCTGGTGGCCTTCGTGCTGCTCTGGGGGATCTTCACGATCCACGGGACCTACCGCGCGACCGGGATCGTCGAGCAGGTCGCCCGCAACGCCCCCGCGGCGGGCAAGCTGCGGCCCGGGGACCGGATCGTCGCGGTCGACGGCCGCCGCGGCGACTTCGACACGCTGCGCGACCAGGTCAACCGGCACCGCTGCGCGGGGCGACTGACCAACCTCTGCGTGGCGGCGACCCCGGCGCGCGTGACCGTCGAGCGCGACGGCAGGACGATCACGCTGCTGCTGCGCCCGCGCTACCAGGCGGCCGCCAAGCGGATGCTGCTC
>VAWY01000230.1 GCA_005888335.1 Actinomycetota bacterium | reverse complement strand
GGCAGCAGCGCGTCGAGGCCGAACGGATCGTCGCGCTGCCGACCCTCGAGGGCCCGGGCATCCTCGGCGTGCCGCGCGACGACCACGGGTTCATCCCGATCGACGACCGCGGTCGCGTGCGCGGGCTGGCCGACGTCTACGCCGCCGGAGACGCCGTCGACTTCCCGGTCAAGCAGGGCGGCCTGGCCTGCCAGCAGGCCGACGCGATCGCCGAGCACCTCGCCGCGCAGGCCGGCGCGCCGGTCGAGCCGCGCCCGTTCCGGCCCGTGCTGCGCGGCAAGCTGTTAACCGGCCGGGGCAGCCGCTACCTGCGCCACGTCGTCGCCGGCGGCGCGGGCGGCGGCCAGGCCTCGGACCTCGCGCTGTGGTTCCCGCCGACCAAGGTCAGCGGCCGCTACCTCTCGCAGTGGCTGCCGCACCTCGAGCGCGAGCAGACCCCCAGCGAGCCGCCCGTCGACGTCGAGGTCGCGGCGCCCGCCGAGCCGCACATCGACGTCGAGGTCCCGTTGCCGAGTCCCTACGAGCTCGGCCGGCGCGCGATGACGCTCGACCCCTACTCCCCGGCGCACCACTAGGATCGCCGCCCGATGGCGACCACGATCGTGCTGGCCGACGACCACGCCGTCGTGCGTTCGGGCCTCAAGCTGCTGCTGGAGGGCGAGGAGGACTTCGAGGTCGTGGCGCTCGCCGGCACGGCGGACGACGCGCTGCGCTACGTGCGCGGCCACAAGCCCGACGTGCTCATCCTCGACCTCAACATGCCGGGCGCGCGCAAGTCGCTCGACGTCATCCCCGAGGTCGAGGAGGCCTCCCCGGGCACGCGCGTCGTCGTGCTGACGATGCAGGAGGATCCGGCGTTCGCGCGGCAGGCGCTGCGCGCGGGCGCCCTGGGCTACGTGCTCAAGGAGGCAGCCGACGACGAGCTCGTCAACGCCGTCCGGCTGGCCGGCGAGGGGAAGACCTACCTGCACCCGCGGCTCGGCGCTGCTCTCGCCGCCGCCCCCGAGGGGCCGCCCGACGACCTGACCGAGCGCGAGGTCGACGTGCTCCGCCTGATCGCGCTGGGACACACCAACAGCGAGATCGCCGAGCAGCTGCATCTCTCGGTCCGCACGGTCGAGACGCACCGCGCGCACATCCAGCAGAAGCTGCGCCTGTCGGCGCGCGCCGAGCTCGTGCGCTACGCCCTCGAACGCGGGCTCGTGAAGGTGCCGCCGTCCCCGTAGCGGCCACGTGCTCACGGCCCTCAAGCAGCGTGGAGGCGACGATACCCTGCAATTCCGACGGCGAGGCGGACGCGGCGCAGAAGTAGCGACGTCGCCGAGCGTGCCCTGTGCGGCCCGCCGCGGACCGACGCGACGCGCCCGTACGTCCACGACCGTCACACGCGCGTGCACGAGGCGGCTGTTCCGGCGCGCCAACGCCCCGGGCCGGCGAGGCTCGACCCCGATTCAGCGTCTAACTGCGACCTTTCGGCGTGGCTGGCGTTGAAGTGTGCACCGGAGTAGCGTCGGAAGTACACGTCGAGGGCACGGCATGGAAGCGAACCAGCCGTTTGAGATCAGAACCTCGTTGGACGATGAGAACTGCCTACGTGTCGCTGTTCTCGGGGAGATCGACCTGTTGGGCGCGCGCGAGGCCGAGGAGCGGCTGTTCGCCGAGCGCGGTGGCCATCGGCGTGTGATCCTCGACCTCAGAGACGTCACCTTCATGGGGGCCGCTGGCATCGGGTTGCTCGTCCGAGCGCACGTGCGGTCGGCGATCGGGGTCCGCGCCTGACCGTTATCGACGGCGGGCACGTACACACGCTGCTCGACATGGCGGGGCTGCTCGGAGTGCTCGACATCATCGAGTAGGGCATCCTCGGAGAAAGCCGCGATCGGTCGCGGGGAAATACGGATCCCACGGCGGCGCGCGCCGGCGACACTCGCATCAGCGGCCGACAAACGCGAACCGGCCGCAAGGAACGCAGTCCAGGAGTCCTCCGATGCCTCATCACCTCACCCCGTCCGAGCTGGCCCGCGAGATGGGTCTGGATCGCCGCGACGTGATCGCCAAGTGCTTGGAAACGGGCGTCCCGATCTTCCACGGTCGCATCGACAAGACGCTCTTTGAAGCCACGATCCGCGAGCGCTTCCGAGCCACCGCGCGCCTCTCGGACGGGGCGGACTAGCCCTGCCCCGCGATACGCGGCCGCGAGCGCGCCCCTCGCGGCCGCGTCGCCGCGCGACCGTAGAGTGCGAGGCCATATGGACCGGGTCCTGGACCACGAACGGCTTGAGCGGCTGCTGGAGGCGGGGCGGGGCCTGCTGGCCGATCTCGACCTCGGGCTCGTCCTCGATCGGCTGCTCGAGTTGGCGCGCGAGCTGACCGGCGCGCGCTACGCGGCGCTCGGCATCCTCGACGAGCGGCGCACCGAGCTCGAGCAGTTCCTCACCGTGGGCGTCGACGAGGAGACGCATCGCGCGATCGGCGACCTGCCGCGCGGGCGCGGGATCCTGGGGATCCTCATCGAGGACCCCGAGCCGCTGCGCCTGCACGAGGTCGGTGCCCACCCGCGCTCCTACGGCTTTCCGCCGGGCCATCCCGAGATGCGCACGTTCCTCGGCGTGCCGATCCTCATCCGCGGCGAGGCGTGGGGCAACCTCTATCTGACCGAGAAGGCCGGCGGCGAGGACTTCGACGAGGCCGACGAGGCGTCGGTCGTCGTGCTGGCCGACTGGGCGGCCCTGGCCATCGAGCACGCCCGGCTCTACGAGGCGGTCGACGCGCGCCGCAAGGAGCTCGAGCGCGCGGTTCGGGGCTTCGAGGCGACGGCGACGATCGCCCGGGCGGTCGGCGGGGAGACCGACCTCGATCGCGTGCTGGAGCTCATCGTCAAGCGTGGCCGCGCGCTCGTCGAGGCGCGCTCGGTGCTCATCCTCCTGCGCGAGGACGACGAGCTGCGCGTGGCGAGCGCTGCCGGACACGTCATGGATCGCGAGCCGGCGCGCCTCGCGGTCGCAGGCTCGCTCGTCGGAGCGGCGCTCGAGCGCCAGCACACGACGCTCGTCGGCGACGTCGAGCGCGACCTGGCGCTGGTGCCCGAGCAGCTCGGGGTTCCGGACGCGAGCGCCGCGCTGCTCGTCCCGCTCGTCTTCCGCGGCCGCGCGCTGGGGTTGTTGATCGCGTTCGACCGCCTCTCGGGCGCCGGCTCGTTCACGCGCGATGACGAGCAGCTGCTGCAGGCCTTCGCGGCGAGCGCGGCGACGGCCGTCGCCAATGCGCAGGCGGTCGAGGCCGAGCGGCTGCGCCACTCGCTGCGCGCCGCCGAGGAGGAGCGCCGGCGCTGGGCGCGCGAGCTGCACGACGAGACGCTCCAGGGCCTCGGCGGGCTGCGGGTCCTGCTTCGCGGCGCCGGACGGCGGACCGACCCCGAGCAGATGCGCGCTGCGCTCGGCGAGGCGGCCCAGCACGTCACGCGGGAGATCGACAGCCTGCGGGCGATCATCACCGACCTGCGGCCGGCCGCGCTCGACGAGCTCGGGCTCGGCCCGGCGCTCGACTCGCTGCTGCAGCGCACGGCCTCCGCGCACGGCCTGGAGGTGCGGTCGTCGGTCGAGCTGCCCGGCCGTCGGCTCGCCCCCGAGCTGGAGACCGTCGTCTACCGGGTCGTCCAGGAGGCGCTGACCAACGTCGCCAAGCACGCGCAGGCCTCCACCGTCGCCGTTGGCCTCCATGTCGCCAACGAGCGCCTGCGCATCCGCGTCGCCGACGACGGCGTCGGCATCGCGCCCGACACGCCGTCGGAGGGGTTCGGGCTGGTCGGCATGCGCGAACGCGTCGCGCTGGCCGGCGGCGACCTCGAGATCGCTCGCGGCGAGCCGGGCACCATCGTGCGCGCGACCCTGCCGCTGGCCTACGCCGAGTACGGCAACCTCACGAGCCCCGCCTGACCGGCGGCGACGCCGTTACGGCGCGCTCTGCGTTCAGGCTCCGCGGTTTCTACGGATCGACGTCCCGCAGTTCGACCTGACCGGAGCACTGCGCGGGCCGCCGATGCTGTACGCATGATCCGTCGTCCGCTTGCTCACGAGACCTGGTTCCAGAAGACGCCCGGGTCGATGGACTGGTCCTTCGCCACGCAGGCCACGACGCTCGCGCTCCTCGTCGCTGCCGTGCTCGTCACCGCTTGTGCGCCTGCTGGCACGCGTTCGCCCGGGCGTCGACGCGCCGTTCCTCGCCCGCATGGCGCCCTTCATGCCCTTCGCCGTGCGCCTGCACGTCGGCGTCTCGCTGATCGGGCTGCTGTCGCTCGGCGTCTACCTGTCGCCCGCGATGGACCTCGAGGCGAACGTGCCCGGATTCGCCCTGGGCGCGACGGTGGCCGTCGCCGCGGTCCTGCTCATCGCCGGCTGGCACACGCGCGCCGGGGCGGTCCTGCTTCTCGCCGCCGGCCCGCTCGGCATGCTCGAGTTCGGCGTCTCGCCGGTCCTCCAGCGCATCGACCTCCTCGGGCTTGCCGTGTTCGTCCTGCTCACCGGGCCTGGCCGCTGGTCGGCCGACCATGAGGCCGGCCGCGCCACGGACCCGACCGCCGAGCAGGCGGCGCGGGCCGTGTGGGCGCTCAAGCTCGCCGCCGGGCTGGCGCTGATCTTCGTCGCGTTCGTCGAGAAGCTCGCCGACCCCGATCTCGCGCGCGCGTTCCTCGCCCACCATCCCGACCTCAACGTCGCCCAGGCCATCGGCCTGCCGCTCGGCGACACCGAGTTCACCCGCCTGGCCGGCGCCATCGAGGTGCTGTTTGGACTGCTGCTGATCTCCGGCGCGCTGCCGCAGGCGATCATCCTCATCGCCGGCATCCCGTTCAACGCGACGCTGTTCTTCTTCGGCAACACCGAGCTGATCGGCCACCTGCCGATCTACGGC
>VAWY01000229.1 GCA_005888335.1 Actinomycetota bacterium | reverse complement strand
CTTGAGACCGAAGGTCAAAACCACGAAAACCCCAGCATTCACCGGGGTTCTGGAGCGCGCCCGACAGGATTCGAACCTGTGACCTTCGGTTCCGTAGGATCGGTTTTTGGCTCTAGAGAGCCAAATCTGGTCGCCAGGGTCGCCACTTAAGCGCCAGAAATCAAACCTGCCGCGAGCTCGGCGAGCCGAGCCGGCAGCCGCCTGACTGACACGAGCCGACGGACTCGCCGGCTCGCCCCTGGGCCTGCGGCTCGGGGACGCCTGCAGGTCAGGCGTCGGCGGGCAGGACGACGAACGCGTCGCCGTGCAGCGGGGTGACGGCGCGCAGGCGGCGTTCCTCGAAGCTGAGGATTCGCGTCGTGCGATAGCGGGCGGCGAGGGTGACCAGGGCGTAGTCGGCGAGGCCGAGGTCAAGATCGCCATAGCAGGCCCGTCGCGGCTAGCCCGAGGGGTCGCTGGTCCGAGACCGTGACGTCGTAGCCCTCGTCGGCGAGCTGGCGTCCGAGGCCGCGCGAGCCGCCGGTCACCAGCGCGCTGCGCGACGCCTCACCCCTTGACCTCTGACGTCGCCGCGCGCTGCTTGCGCTTGATCGCCGTGGTGGCCGACACGATGAGGGCCGTCGGGTTGATGTGATCGGGGAACCGCTCCTGCATCCGGCCGACGAAGGTGCGCGTGTCCCCGGCGGCGGCGAGCTCCTCGATGAACGCGTTGATGTAGTTGCGCGTACCGTCGACGATCGCGGCAATATCGTCGTCGGGCAGCTCTGGGCGCTTGTGCCCCGCCACGACGACCTTGGGGTTCAGCGCCGCGATCTTGTCGACGCTCTCGATCCAGCGAGGCCAGTCGTCCGGGCCGGAGTTGGCGAGCATCTGGTGCACCCCGTTGTAGACGACGTCGCCGGCGACGACGGCGTCGATGGACGGCACATGCAGGATCGTGCTGTGCGGGATGTCGCCCTGCCCGACCTCGATGGCGTGCAGCTCCTGGCCGTCGAGGACGATCGTCTCGCCGTCCAGCGCGTCGGGCAGCACCGTGCAGTCCAGCGCCTTGCCCGCGAACCACTGCTTGGTCAGCTCACGCGTCGGCTCGTGGGTGGCGTGGATGGAGTCGACGACCGACGGGAGCGCCACGCCGCGCGCGTCGGGGAAGCGCGCCAGCAGCGCCTCGAGGCCGAAGTAGTGGTCGAAGTGCGCATGGGTGACGTAGATCGTCGTCAGCCGCTTGCCGGTGGCCTCGATGCGCTGGCCGAGCCGCTCGACGTCATCGGCCAGGAGCAGCGTGTCGACGAGCACCGCCTCCGTGGGGCCGCTGAGGATCGTGGCGGTGGTCGGCGAGAACTGCCCGCCGACCGTCACGTCGACCATCGGGCTGACCACGACCTCCAGGTCGATCGGAGCAGGAGCTGGTGACATCAAGGGCCTCCTCGGGCCGGCACTGGGACAGGATCTCTGCAGGGGTCGGCATCTCGGCGACCGACGCGCTCATCGGCCCGTGAACCTGGCCTCGCGACGCTCGATGAACGACTGGAGCCCTTCGCGGCCGTCCTCGGTCTCGAAGAGCGCGGCCATGTCGGCGTTGAGCCGCGCGAACGCCGCTTCCTCACCCTCGAGGCGGGCGCGGTGCGCAGAGGCGAGCGTCGCCTTGACGCCAAGCGGCGCCGACCTGATCGCGATCGCCTCGGCGAGCTCGATCGCCCGGTCGAGCTGGCGGCCCGGCTCGACGACCTCCTGGACTAGCCCGATGCGCAGCGCCTCGGCGGCGTCGTAGGGCTCGCCGGTCAAAAGCCAGCGCATCGCGTTGCCCCACCCGGCGTCGCGCGGCAACCGGATCGTCGCGCCGCCGAACGCGTAGATCCCGCGCCGGATCTCCAGCTGCGCAAAGCGCGCGTCCGAGGCGGCGACCCGGATGTCGGCGGCGAGCAGCAACTCGATCGCCAGGGTCATCACCCAGCCCTGGACCGCCATGACCAGCGGCGTCGTCCAGATGCCGTCCTTGCGCCACGGGTCGCGGCGCCCCGGGGCGGAGAAGTCGAGCCCTCCCTCGCGGATGCGTGGGCCGACCTCGGCGAGATCGAGGCCGCCCGTGAAGTGCTCGCCGTGGGCGAAGAGCACGCCGCAGCGCAGCTCGTCGTCGGCCTCGAGCTCGTAGTAGGCCGCGGCCAGCTGGTCGATCATCGCCACGTTGAACGCGTTGCGCTTGTCCGGCCGATTGAGGCCCATCAACAGCACGTGGCCGCGACGCTCCACCGTCACGGCCGTCTCCAACTCGGCATCCGGTCGGCTCGTCGTCTCGCTCACAGGAGTGCTCCTGGTCGTGGGGACAGGCGGACGAACATATCGGCTCTCGTTGCTATTCGCAACTAGTACGCGGACCGGCTGGCACCGAAGACCTGCCAACGGCGCCAACTGCGAGGCAGGTGCAGTTGCGAACAGCAACTAATGTGGAGTATGCTCGAACCATGAAGCACGCCGCCCTGCTCGACCAGAACTGCGCGATCGCCCGCTCTTCGGGCATCGTCGGCGAACGCTGGGTGTGGGTGATCCTGCGCCAGGCCTTCAATGGCGCGCGCCGTTTCGAGGACTTCCAGCGCGGGATCGGGCTGGCCCGCAACGTGCTCACGGACCGTCTGAACTGGCTCGTCGACCACGGGATCCTCGAACGCCGGCCCTACGCCGAGCACTCCGCGCGCGAGCTCAACGAGTACCGCCTCACGGCAAAGGGCCGCGCGCTGTTTCCCGTCTACACCGCACTGATGCAGTGGGGCAACGAGTGGACCGACCTCCCCGCGCCGCCCGTCGAGCTGCTCCACAAGCCGTGCGGCCACCGCGTCGGCATCCGCGTCGTGTGCTCGGAATGCGGCGAGGACATCGACGTCCATGACACCGAGCCCGTCGTCGGCCCCGGCCTCATGATGCACGGGTCGGGTCGCTGACGCGAGGAGGAGACCATGTCGGATTGGACGCTGACCGAAGACGACGGCATCGCGGTCCTGACGTTCTCGCGCCCGCCGCGGAACTTCATGAGCTTCGCGGCGATCACCGAGCTCGGCGAACGGCTGCGCGAGCTCGGTGAGCGCAGCGACGTGTCGGTCGTCGTCCTCACCGGCGGCCTGCCGGGCTACTTCGTCGCGCACGCCGACCTCGACGATCTCGGGCGCCTCGGGCGCGGTGAACCCATCGAGGGCGATCCGCGCGCATGGAACACGACGCTCGCCAAGATCGAGGAGCTGCCGCAGCCCGTCGTGGCTGCCATCAACGGTCAGTGCTGGGGCGGGGGCTGCGAGCTCGCCCTGGCCTGCGCCGCTCGCGTCGCCGCCCGATCGGCGACGCTCGCGCAGCCGGAGGTCGCCGCCGGCATCATCCCGGGTGCCGGGGGCACCCAGCGCCTGCCGCGGCTCGTGGGCCCCGGTCGTGCGCTCGAGCTCGTGCTCACCGCCCGTGTGGTCGCCGCAGAAGAGGCGGCGGCGATCGGGCTGGTCGAGGTCGTGCTCCCCGACGACGGCTTCCGGGAGGCGGCAATCGACTGGGCTCGCGGCATCGCGTCGCAGCCGAGGCCCGCGCTCGTCGCGGCGAAGCGCGCGATCATCGACGGCCTGCGGGTGCCGCTGTCGGAGGGGCTTCGACTGGAGGCGCAATTGTTCGCCGAGTGCCAGTCGGATCCCGCGACGCTGGCACTGCAGGACCGGATCCGCGAGCGCTATCGCGAGACGCCGCCGGACGTGCCGGTGCGGTTTTGATGTGCCGCGAGAGGTAGCGGTGCAGGCCCGTGGCACTCGAGGCGGGCCGCGGCCCGTCGGATTAGTCGGGCGTCGCGACGAGCAGAAGGCGTTGGACCGGCTGCTGGACGGCGCTCGGTCGGGGCGGAGCGGAGTCCTCGTTCTCCGCGGGGAGGCGGGAGTCGGCAAGACCGCGCTGCTGGAGTACCTGGCCGAACGGGCGTCGGGGTGTGAGTTGGCGCGCGCGACAGGCGTGCAGGCGGATACAGAGCTCGCCTTTGCCGGGCTCCAGCAGATGTTCGCGTCGTTGCTTGGCCCGCTCGAGCGCTTGCCCGATCCGCAGCGCGAGGCGTTGGCCGTGGCCTTCGGTCTGCGCCGCGGGCCGGCTCCTGATCGCTTTCTCGTCGGTCTCGCCGTGCTCGGGTTGCTGGCGGAGATCGCCGAGGCCCGCCCGGTGGTCTGCGTGGTCGACGACGCCCAATGGCTTGATCGAGTGTCGGCGCAGACGCTCGCGTTCGTCGCGCGACGGCTGCTGGGCGAATCGGTCGTGCTCGTGTTCGCCGTGCGCGAACCGAGCCAGGATCAGACCTTGGCCGGGTTGCCCGAGCTGGTGGTTCGCGGACTGAGCGATGAGGACGCGCGCCGCGTACTCGCTCCGGTGATCCGTGGGCGCCTCGATGAGCGCGTGATCGATCGGATCGTCGCCGAGACCCGCGGGAACCCGTTGGCGCTGTTGGAGCTCCCGCATAGGCTCTCGGCCGGCGAGCTGGCGGGCGGCTTCGGCGTCTCGCCGAGCGTTCCGGTCACGGCGCGGCTCGAGGACACCTTCCTGCGGCGGCTCCGCGATCTCCCGACGGCGACCCAGCGGATGGTGCTCCTCGCCGCCGCCGAGCCCGTCGGCGAACCGATCCTGCTGCTGACGGCGGCGGAGCAGCTCGGATTGGGCGTGGAAGCGGCCGCCCCGGCGGAGGAGGCGGGCTTGCTCGAGCTCGGCACCCGCGTGCGCTTTCGTCACCCCTTGGTACGGTCGGCGGTCTACGGGGCGGCCACCCTGGCCGACCGGCACGCCGTGCACCGGGCGCTTGCCGACGCGACCGATCCGCAGGCCGATCCCGACCGCCGCGCCTGGCACCGCGCGCAGAGCACCGTAGGTGCCGATGAGGACCTCGCGGCCGAGTTGGAGCGCTCCGCGCGGCGGGCGCAGTCGCGCGGCGGGATGGCGGCGGCTGCTGGGTTCCTGGAGCGCGCGGCGGCACTGACACCCGACCCGGCCGGGCGAGCTCGGCGGGCGTTGGCGGCAGCCCGGGCGCATCAGCTGGGGGGCGCGCCGGAGGCTGCGTCGGCGCTGCTTGACACGGCCTCGTCGGGGCTATTGGACGAGCTCGACCAAGCGATGCTGGAGCAGCTGCGCGGGCGGGTCGCCTTGCACCTGAGCCGCAGCGGCGAGGCTGCGGCGCTGCTGCTCGATGCGGCCCGACGGCTTGCGGCGCTCGACCCCGGGCTCGCACGAGACACGCACCTCGAGTCGCTCTACGCGGCGACCGTCGCCGGCCGTCTCGGCGGCGGTGTATCAGAGGTGGCCCAGGCCGCCGGCGCGGCCCCGCCGCCGCCTGGTCCGCCGCGCGCCGCCGATCTGCTGCTCGACGGTCTCGCTCTCCGCTTCACCGGCGAGTATCGCGAAAGCGCGCCGATCCTCAGGCGTGCGCTGTCGGCGTTTCGTGACGAGGGCGGCCACTCTGAACACGACATGCGCTGGCCGTGGCTTGCCGTGCGGGCCGCGGGGGATCTGTTCGACGACGACAGCTGGCACCTGCTCGCCACCCGCCACGTGATGA
>VAWY01000228.1 GCA_005888335.1 Actinomycetota bacterium | reverse complement strand
CTCGCGTACCGCAACCACGATCGCCACCGACTCGGCGCGCACTCGTCTCGCCACGAGGCCGAGGATCTGGCTCGAGGCGGCATCCAGCCACTGCGCGTCCTCGACGAGACAGAGCAGCGGCCGCTCCTCAGCCACCGCGGACAACAGGCTGAGCACGGCCAGTCCGACCAGGAACCGGTCCGGCACCTCCCCGGCCACGAGTCCCAGGGCGACCCCCAGGGCGTCCCGCTGCGGCGCCGGGAGCGCGTCGAGCCGGTCGGGCATCGTCGCGCAGAGCTGATGGACCCCGGCGAACGGAAGCTCCATCTCCGCCTCCACGCCCGTGACCTGCGCAACCCGGAAACCGGACGCCTGACGCGCGGTGTATCGCAGGAGCGCGGTCTTGCCGATGCCCGCTTCGCCGCGCACGACGAGGACCTCGCTCTCGCCCTCGCGGACCCTCGCCAGCAGCCCATCGAGCACGTCGCGCTCGGTGGTCCGGCCCACGAACCCCGGCCCACGGGTGACGACCATAGGTCAACGCTAACCGTCTACAAGCGCGCCTTCCCGCTCTTCTGGCGGAAGGGCGCCGACGAGGCCGTTGCGCGAGGCGATCCCCAGCTTGCCGAACACCTTGTGCAGGTGCCACTCGACCGTGCGCGGACTGAGGAACAACTGGGCGCCGATCTGCGGGTTGGTGAGTCCGTCGCGGGCGAGTCGCGCGATCTGCTCCTCCTGCGGCGTGAGCTCCTCGCGCGGCTCTAAGCGGCGCAGGTGCGCCTTCCCACCGGCGGCGATCAGCTCGCCCTGGGCGCGTTCGGCGAACGCCTCCATCCCGATGTCGGCGAACATCTCCTCGGCGGCACGCAGGTGCTCACGCGCCTTAGGGAGACGGCCCTGGCGGTGCAGCCAATCCCCGTACACGAGGTGGCTGCGCGCGAGCTCGGGCCGGCGCCGGGTCCGGCCGAGCCGCTCGATCGCCTCGCGGTACGACGCCTCAGCTGCTTCGCCATCCTCGAGGAGTGCCCGAGAACGCGCCTCGATGCCGAGTGCGAAGTCGCCACCTGCAGGTCGCGTGGTGGCCGCGAGTCCGTCCAGCGCATCGCGCGCGAGCTCCGCGTCGCCGGTTTTCGCGGCGGCCTCGACCAACTCGAAGCGCGCCCACATCGTCAGCCAGGGATAGATGCCCTTCGTGTGGATCTCTCGGGCTGCTGATGCCGCCTCCTCGTAGCGACCGAGGCCGTTGTACAGCACCGCGGCAGCCCAGTGCGCGACCATCACCGCCTGTCCCTGCCCGCGTGCGGTCCCGTGTTGGACGACGGCGTCGATCAACGCGGAGGCCTCGGCCTCCCGCCCCTCGAGGGCGAGAATCCTGAGCAGCGCGAACGGCGGCACCTGGCTCCCGATCGATGCCGAGATGCTCTCGCTCTCGGCCATGAGCCGTCGCGCGCCGGCCAAGTCACCCAGCCACGCTTGTTCGAGTGCCAGCGCCTGGAGGTGGATTGGGAGCTCTCCGAGCGCACCCGCGTCGCGCACCAGCCGAGCCTGTCGCTCGTAGACCTCGATCGCTGCGTCGTCCCACATCGCGGCTCTCACGCCGCCGACCTGAAGGCCCCACTGGAGCACGTCCTCAACCGGCAACTGCAGGACATCGTTCGCCGCGCGCCGGAGGATCGGCATCGCGGCCGCGTGCCCGTGGGTGATCAACACGGCGAATGCCTGGATCACGAGGTCGAGCGGATGCGGGTCCGGCGACAGCGGGGGGAGGGCGAGGACGGCGCGGGAGCTCTCGAGCAGGACGTCCGCTCCCCCGAGGTGGTGCGCCACGGTGGCGGCGCTCCACGCGGTCAGGTAGGCCCGGCGAGCGAGGCTGAGGTCGAACGGCTCAAGCCCCCTCGCAGCATCGAGGAGCGACGTGGCGGCGTCGTTGCCGTATGCGGCCGAGAGGGCGGCCTGCCCTCGAAGGAGCGCGGCTCGCGCGCTCTGGAAGTCGTCGAGTGGCCCGCTCTCTGCCACGGCCAGGAGCCGTTGCGTGGCCTCGAACTCGCCCGCCTGCAGACTCGCCTCTGCCGCGGCCAGCGCGCGGCCTGCCTGCAACATCGGGTCAGGGGTCAGCGCGCTCGCCCGCTCGAGGAGCGCCGCCGCGGCCACGAGGCCGCCGCGGCCTCGCGCTTGTCCTGCGGAGCGCTCGAGGTCGCCGGCGACGGCCTCGTCCGGTCCGGCGGCCGCGAGTCCGCGGTGCCAGGCGCGCTGGTCGGCGGCGAGCTCGGGGTCGCTCACCTCCGCCAGCGCGTCGTGGACGCGACGTCGTTCGTCGAGTGACGCGGCTCGGTACACCGCCGAGCGCACCAGCGGGTGTGAGAACCGAACCTGGTCGTCGACCTCCACCAGCCCGGCGTCTGCCGCCGGAGCCAATGCGCTCGGGTCGGTGGCGAGTTGTGCGGCGGCGCGCCACAGCAGAGTGGCATCCCCCAGCGGGTCCGCCGCCGCCAGCAGCATCAGTCGCTGTGTCGCCTCCGGCAGCGGGGCTATGCGCCGTTGATACTCGTCCGTCAGCTGACTTGGAAGATCGCTCGCCGCGGGCGCGGCAAAGCCCCCGGCTCGCTCCGCCGCGCTCATCCGCTGCGACAGCTCGAGCAGCCCGAGCGGATTGCCTGCCGTCTCGGCGATGATGCGGTCGCGGACGTGCTCGTCGAGGCGTCCCGGGACGGCTCTCGTGAGGAGAGCGCGCGCGTCCGGCTCATCGAGGCCCGCAAGCGACAGTTGCGGCAGACCGTCGAGCGCGCGGGTGGAGGCCGGCTCGCGCAGGGCGAACACCATCGCCATTGATTCGGCGAGCAGGCGCCGCGCGACGAATCCGAGCGCCTGCAGGGACACGGCGTCGAGCCATTGCGCGTCGTCCACCAGGCAGAGGAGCGGGCGCTTCTCGGCGCTCGCGGCGAGCAGGTTGAGCACGGCGACGGCGACCAGGAACCTGTCCGGGGCATCGCCCGACGCGACGCCCAAGGCGACTTCGAGCGCGTTCTGCTGCGGTTCTGCGAGGGCCTCGAGCCCGTCGAACGTCGGCGCACACAAGCGATGGATCGCCGCGAACGGCAACTCCATCTCGGCCTGGACGCCTTCGACCTCGGTGACTTGCAGACCCGAGGCCTGCCGTGCGGCGTATCGCAGCAGAGCGGTCTTGCCGATGCCCGGCTCGCCGCGGATGACGAGAACCGCGCTCCGGCCGTCGCGGACCCGGGCGAGCACGCCGTCGAGCCGTTGGCACTCATGCGTTCGGCCGACGAACCCCAACCCTCGGGTGGGAGCCATCGTTCGACTCTAAAGGAGCCGCCGAGCCGTCAAGCGATGGCTGCCGCCGCCACCTCTCGAGGAACGAGAGCAGTGCTTCCGGCGGGACCCTGCCGACCGTGATGCCGCGCTCGCGGAACTGCCGCGCGAGTGCCGGCGCGATGCGTTCGGCCGCAGGAATGCTGACGATCGCGCCTCGCTGACGGACGTGCCGCGCCGCGTGCTGGTAGAGGAGCGAGGCTCTCTCCGTCGTCGTGTGGACGACGACGTCGACGCCGCCGAATGCCGCGATCGACTCGGCGAACAAGCGCTGGACGTCGAGATCGTCCGCGAGGTCGGCGCGCACAGCGACTGTCGTGCCTTCCGCGGCGATGATCTCGGCGACCGTCGCGTCGGCTCGGCATTGGTGCTCGAGGTAGACGACGACGATCGGCCACGCCCAGCCTGCCAGCCCGCGTGCGACGTCGCCGCCGGCCCGGGAGGATGGGGAGAACGCTCGTCCGACGTGATGCTGCGTGCGCCCGTGGAAGCCCGGGCCAGCACGCGGGGTCACGGCACGGGCGGCGGCCCCGGGGTGTGACCCGTGTTGCGCCGGGGTCTTCGCGGGCGCAACGGTGGATGCGGGAGGGCCAACCTTGCCAGCGTCACAGCGTGAGCGCAGAAGGAGAGCTCATGGCGAGCTTCGACTACGACGTCGTGATCATCGGCTCGGGCTTCGGTGGAAGCGTCGCCGCGCTCCGTGCCGCGGAGAAGGGCTACCGCGTAGGCGTGATGGAGTCCGGCCGGCGCTGGCCCGACGAGGACATCCCCAAGACGCAGTGGGATCTGCGGCACTTCCTCGCCCGGGTCACCGACGTCAAGCCGCTGCCGCGCCGGGACCCCAACGGCACGGCGGCGTTCTACGCGATGATCGCGTGGATGTTCGGGGGCTACATCGGCTCGACGCTGATCGGGCTGATCGGGAGTCCACGCAGTACCAGCAGGCAGCGCGCGGCAGAGCGGATGGGAGCGCTCGCCGGGTTTGCGATCGTCGCCGGCATCCTCAGCGTGGTCATGCTCCGGGCGTGCTTCGGGGCGTTCTCGGGCCACGTGGTCGCGCTCTGCGCGATCGCGGCGCTGACCGTGTTCGCCAGCGCCGCCGCCACGGCCGGCATCCAGGCGGCGGCCGGCCCGGCCGGCACGGGACTCGTGATCCTCGTCTTCGTGATCCTGGGCAACTCCGCGTCGGGCGGACCGTTCGCCCGTCCGCTGCTCCCGGGTTTCTGGAGGACGATCGGCGGCGTGTTGCCGCCGGGAGCGAGCGTCGACCTGGCCCGCTCGGCGCTGTTCTTCGACGGCGCGCGGATCGCGGGCCCGATCCTCGTGCTCGCGGCATGGACCGCCATCGGCGTGGCGCTCTCGCTGACGCTGGGCGGCCGCATCATGGATCCCGCAGACGCCGAGGCCGCTGCTGCTGCGGGGGCAGCAGTGTGAGCGCACAGGGGCGCTCCGCGGTCGCACCAGTGGCGGAGGCCCGGGTGTTCACGGGCGCGGCGGGGTGGAAGGCGAGGTGAACTTCGTGACCTCCTCGCGAAGATCACGGAGCGTCCCATGTCGACCACGACTCAGCAGCCCACCGGCGCAACGGCGATCCGTCCCTTCCACGCCGGCTTCGCCGGCGAGGCCGTGGACGAGCTGCGCCGACGCCTGGCGGCAACCCGCTGGCCCCCGAGGGAGCTCGTGGACGACGCGTCGCAGGGCGTGCAGCTCGCGACGATTCAGGCCCTCGTGCACTACTGGGCCCGCGACTACGACTTCGGCCGGCTCGAGGCGCGGCTCAATGCCGTGGCGCAGTTCAAGACGCGGATCGACGGGCTCGACGTCCACTTCATCCACGTGAAGTCGGAGCACGCGGACGCGCTTCCGCTGATCATCACCCACGGCTGGCCCGGCTCGATCGTCGAGATGCTCGACGTGGTCGGGCCGCTCATCGACCCGACCGCGCACGGTGGCGGCGGCGACGACGCCTTCGACGTCGTCGTCCCTTCGCTGCCGGGCTACGGGTTCTCCGAGGTGCCGACGTCGCGCGGCTGGGACGCGGGACGCGTCGCGCGTGTCTGGGCGGAGCTCATGCGCCGTCTCGGCTACTCGCGCTACGTCGCGCAGGGAGGTGACGTCGGCGCCGCCGTCACGGACACCATGGCGATCCAGGCAGCCGACGGGCTCGCCGGCATCCACCTCAACTTCCTGCGCCGCCAACCGCCCGAGATCACGGCGACCGTGTTCGGCGGCGCGCCCGTCCCCGAGGGCCTCACGGAGACCGAACGGGCGGCGCTCGCGCCGCTGGTCCGGCAGTTCAAGAAGGGCTACATCGCCGAGCACGGCCAGACGCCCCAGACCATCGGCTACTCGCTGACCGACTCGCCGGCGGGCCTGGCGTCCTGGATCGTCGACCACGACGCCGACGCCTACGCCAAGATCGCGCGGGCGTTCCTCGACGGCTCAGCGTCCGGTGGGCTCACCCGCGACGCGATCCTCGACAACATCACGCTGTACTGGCTGACGGACACCGGCACCTCGGCCGCACGCATCTACTGGGAGAACCAGCAGGCCACAGCCGCCGCGGCCGGCCAGGCGCCACCCGAGGTCTTGCTTCCAGTCGCGTTCACGGTGTTCCCGGGCGAGATCTTCCGGGCGCCGCGCAGCTGGGCCGAGCGGGTCTATCCCAACCTCGTCTACTTCAACGAGGTCGACAAGGGCGGGCACTTCGCGGCCTGGGAGGAGCCCGAGCTGTTCGCCGAGGAGATGCGGGCCGCGTTCCGGTCCGTGCGCTGATCGAAAGGAGCAAGCATGTCCGAGTCGACTCCGACCGTCGTGTTGGTGCACGGCGCGTTCGCCGACGCGTCCAGCTGGAACGGCGTGATCGAGCGCCTGCAGGCGCAGGGCGTCCCGGTCGTCGCGGTCGCCAACCCGCTGCGCGGGATCTCGAGCGACTCCGCGTACGTCGCAGCCGTCCTCGAACAGACGCCAGGACCGGTCCTCGCGGTCGGTCACTCGTATGGCGGCGCGGTGATCACCAACGCCGCGACGCAGGCCGACAACGTCGTCGGGCTCGTCTACGTCGCGGCCTTCGCGCCCGATGAAGGCGAGGCGTTGGGCGAAGCCGAGGCCGGGTCGAAGGACAGCGTCCTGAACAGTGCGCTCGTCCCGCAGCACTACCCGACGGCGGACGGTGACATGGCGGTCGAGTTCAGGATCGATCCCGCCAAAGCCCGCGACGCATTCGCCGCGGACGTCCCGGCCGACCAGGCGGCGCTGATCGGCGCAACCCAGCGGCCCGTCGCCGAGCTGGCGTTCTCAGAACCGAACAAAGCCCCGGCGTGGAAGCGCCTGCCCTCATGGGCCGTCGTGGCGACCGGCGACAAGGCGGCCGGCACGGATGTCGTCCGCGCCCAGGCCGAGCGCGCCGGCGCGACGATCACGGAGGTCGAAGGCTCCCACGTGATCATGATCTCCCAGCCTGAGGCGGTCACCGACGTGATCCTGCAGGCCCTCGCCGCAACGCAGAAGGAGGCGACGCATGTCGCAGCTCATCACTGAAGCGACCGCGATTCGGGAGCTGCAGGTCGGCTTCTCGGACGTGGATCTCGACGATCTGCGCCGGCGCATCAAGGCGACCAGGTGGCCCGAGCGCGAGACGGTCGACGACGACTCGCAGGGCGTGCCGCTCGCCGTCATGCAGGACCTCGCTCGCTACTGGGCGACCGACTACGACTGGCGCACGTGCGAGGCCAAGCTCAACGCCCTGCCCAACTTCGTCACCGAGATCGACGGGCTCGACATCCACTTCATCCACGTGCGCTCGCAGCACGAGGACGCGCTGCCGCTCATCGTCACCCACGGCTGGCCTGGCTCGATCATCGAGCAGCTGAAGATCATCGGCCCGCTGACCGACCCGACAGCCCATGGCGCGGCCGCGTCGGACGCGTTCCATCTCGTCATCCCGTCGCTGCCGGGCCACGGGTTCTCGGCCAAGCCGACGGCGACCGGCTGGGACCCCGCGCGCATCGCGCGTGCCTGGGCCGTGCTGATGAAGCGCCTCGGCTACGACCGGTTCGTCGCACAGGGCGGCGACTGGGGAGCCGCCGTCACGCAGCAGATGGGCATCCAGGCGCCGGACGGGCTGCTCGGCATCCACTCCAACATGCCGGGAACGGCGCCGGCCGAGCTCGTCAAGGGCTTCGAGACCGGCGAGGCGCCGCCATCCGATCTGGCCGACGACGAGCTGGCCGCCTACGAGCAGCTGAGCGCCTTCTACGCCAAGCACGTGGCCTACGCCCAGATCATGTCGACGCGGCCGCAGACCATGTACGGGCTCGCGGACTCGCCCATCGATCTCGCGGCGTTCGCGATCGACCACGGCGACGGCACCGGCCAGCCGGGGCTCATCGCGCGGATCCTCGAGGGACGCCTGCCGGGCGAGCTCACACGCGACGACATCCTCGACAACATCACGCTCTACTGGCTGACGAATACCGGGGTCTCCGCCGCTCGCCTCTACTGGGAGAACAAAGCGGACTTCTTCGACGCGAAGCCGATCACCATCCCGTTCGCCATCAGCGTCTTTCCCGACGAGCTCTACCAGGCTCCGCACAGCTGGGCCCAACGCGCCTACCCCGACAACCTCGTCCACTTCAACCGGCTCGACCGCGGCGGCCACTTCGCCGCCTGGGAGCAGCCGCGGCTCTTCTGCGAGGAGATGCGCGCAAGCTTCCGGTCACTGAGGAGATCGTCATGAGCTCGACCCACGAGACGCCCACCAGCCTGGCCACGGACGCCGGGCTCCGCGAGGGCTACGCCGACGTCGGCGACGACGTCAAGCTGCACTACGTCGAGACCGGGGACGGCCCGCTCGTCGTCCTGCTGCACGGCTTCCCCGAGTTCTGGTACAGCTGGCGGCTGCAGATCGCGCCGCTGGCGGCGGCGGGCTTCCGGGTCGTCGCGCCCGACCTGCGCGGCTACAACCTGTCGTCCAAGCCGGACGAGGCCGCGGCGTACACCGCCGACAAGCTGGCCGACGACGTGCGCGGGCTCATCCACGAGCGTGGCGCCGACTCCGCGCTGGTGGCCGGCCACGACTGGGGCGGCACGGCCGCCTGGGCCACGGCGATGTACCACCCCGAGGTCGTCGACCGCCTGGCCATCCTCGACGCCGCGCATCCGCGCAAGCTCAACGAGGGGCTGCACCACCCGAGTCAGCTCGAGCGGTCCTGGTACTTCTTCTACTTCGCGCTGCCGAGTCTCCCGGAGCACCACGTGCAGGCCCACGACTGGCGGTTCTTCAAGCACTTCCTGCGCGACGCCCAACCGCCGTACACCGACGAGGAGCTGGCTCGCTACGTCGAGGCGTGGGCGCAGCCGGGAGCCGCGGCCGCGATGATCGACTACTACCGCGCGGCGGTGCGGCCGCCGAAGGGGACCAACACGGAGATTCGCCCGGTCTCGGCACCCACGCTGGTCATCTGGGGCCAGCGCGACCGCTACCTCGGTCAGGACCTCGCCGAACCGCACCGCGAGGACGTGCCTAACCTCGACCGTGTCGAGCGCCTGCCGGATGCGTCGCACTGGGCGCATCACGACGAGCCCGAGCGGGTCACGCAGCTGCTCACGGACTTCTTCGCCGCCGGCCGGGCGAGCGAACAGCGGGAGACATCGCTGACGTAACCACTCGCGAGGAGCGCGCGGCGCTGCGCCGTGCCGGCGTGTCGTCGACTAGCGCGACCTCACGTCCGGACCGCACGTTCATCGCCATGAAGCTGACTCGATCCCTGGCCGTCGCTCTTGTGGCGGGCGCCGTGACCCCTGGTTCCGCGCTCGCCGACGCGCATCAAGTCCTGCCCAGCATTCATCGGACTTCCCGGACTCCGGGGACTCCGATCGCGCGGGACGAGTGAGCCCCGGACGCGGGCTTGTCAGCGGGTTTGCCGATGCGAGGTCGCGCGTCACACGCGCGTACCATCTGAAAGCGTGAGCAAGCGCGCCGCAGCCGGGAGGCAGATCGCCGACCCCGTCCGCGCCCGCCGCCTGCGCGAGGACGCCAAGCGCCCGATGAGCACCAACCTCGCCGAGGGCATCGCACTGAGCCACAAGTTGCTGCGGT
>VAWY01000013.1 GCA_005888335.1 Actinomycetota bacterium | reverse complement strand
ATGACGCAAGCTCCCCAGCCGCGGGTGGGAACGGGGTGGAAACGAGAATGCTCGCCGCCCGCCCTCGGGTGGTGAAATCGAGACGGACCAGAACGTGTTGGTTGTGGGGGCCCGGGTTTTCGAGCCTGTAGCTCTACAACCGGGCGTAGGAGCGTTGCCGAGGTCCGCACAAGCCGCCCTCGAGCCCGCACCTCCGTGCCGCACCGTCGGGCTTGTGGGGGCGTGTCCTCGGGGCACCTGTCCCGACCGAATGGGCCGCTCGGCCCGCGTCGGAGCTCGTCTCGCCTTGATCCGGTCCACATCAAGGTAGGAACTGGCGCTCACGGCCGTCGCGAGCGCTCGCGCTCGAGCGGCGTTGGCGGTGTCGTAGCCAAGCACGGAGAAACCGTTGAGCACTTGGGCAACATGCATTGCAGCACCGGCACCGCGGCGTCGACCTGCTCACAGACGCGGAGTTCGCTTGGGTGTTCGGTGCAAGCGGCGGGATCGTCAGGACCCGAGGTAGAGGCCCGCGGCGAGGTCGAATCCCTCCTCCGGGGTGCCGCTGAGCAGTCCGAGGCCGAGCGGCGGCTCGTAGCGTTCGTTGCTGTAGGTGAAGACTGAGAAGCCCCAGCGGTCCGGGTCGCCGAGGTAATGAAGCCGGCACAGGCGGGTCGGGGTGGCGTCGATCCGCGCCCGTTGCTCGTCGCTCAACCAGGGAGGGTAGAAGCCCGCGGTCGAGAACGCGTAGGCGAACTGGCCGCGGAAGGTCACGACCACGCCGCGGCAGTTGTCGCTCCACCGTTCCCGCGCGTGCCGCTCGAGCCGCGCGCGCACCGTGTCGCGAAGCTGCGCCGGGATCGACCGGCCGCGGCTCTTCGTGTCGGGCGTCGCGCTCATCGGCGGCGTCCTCTGCGTGGCGGCGCTGGCAGGTACGGCGACGCCGCCATGGCGCGGTCGAGCTCGGAGCGGAACGCGTGGTGGCGCGGAAACCGCTCGCGAGCCTCGCCTACGAACGCGAAGCCCCTGTCGCGATCGCGGGCTAGGGCGATCGCCTCGCCGCACGCCACGGCCAGCCGCGCTGCGCGCTCGTAGGCCCCGCGGTGCTTGGCGGCGACGATCGCGTTGACTCGCTCCTCGACCAGCTCCGCGGCGCGCCCGAGCCAGCGGTCCCGCTGGCGTTGCGATGCCGGATAGGCGCCGACCGCGGCCACGAGCAGGAGGGAGGGCAGCCGCTTGTCGGCGGGGATGCCGCGATAGCGCTCATCGAGCGGCGGCTCGGCGGGCTCGTCGTCCCATTCGCCGCCCCCGACCCATCCGTCGCGGTCGATGTGCTCGAGCTCTTGCGCGAGCAGCGGCCCGTTATGCTCTGCCGGCGCGGAGGGGGAGCCGGCGGCGATCAGCAGCTCGGGCCGGATCGCGGGCCCGGTGGCCGCGACGAGCAGGTACGGGACGACGATCGGCCCCGGGTGGCCGCGGTGGCTCCAGCCGAGCGGCTGCGCCGGCTTCGCCATCTCCAGCGCCTGCTCGACGCGGCCGGCGAGCAGCAGCAGCTCGCAGAGCAGGCGATCGTTCGCGACGTTGCGCGGCTCGGCGCCGGGCCGCTCGGGCGCGAGCGCCCAATCGGCCTCGGTCGCGAGCACCTCGTGGGCGCGGTCGAGCGCGGTTGCGATGTCGATCAGCGCGATCAGCCGCCAGGTCGATGGGGCGGCGCGCCAGCGCTCGCGCCGGGCGTCGAGTGCGGCGCCATCGTCGCCCGTCCATGCCGCGAGGCGAGCGAGGCGCTCGGCGATCGCGGCGCGCGCCTCGCCGCGGGGCTCGAGCTTGCGCAGAGCCTCGCCGGCGGCACCGGCGGCGTCGCCGTGGCGCCCGCCCCGAATCAGGGCGTCGACCCAGTCACGGTGCGCGTCCGGATCGAGCGCGCCACGCGCACGCGCAAGCTCGCCCAGCCCGTCGGCGCCCCCATGCCACTCGGCGGCCTCGGATAGCAGCCGCGCGAGCTCGCGGGCGCGTGGGGAGCCGCGCTGCGCGTCGCTCTCGATCGAGCGCAGGTGGCCGATCCAGGCGGGCAGGAAGGCGTCGAGACCAGGCATGCGCGCCCGTCTCGCCTCGTCGATCGCGCCAAGGCTGGCGTCGCCGCCGATGAACCGCAGGTCCTCGATCGCGTCCAGCAACGCTGCGGGACGCTCGGACGCCGCCGTCGTCTCGTAGACCGCGCGCAGGTAGCGGGACCTTGCCTCACCGACGTCCACCGAGACCATCCTCTGTGGCGAGTCGGGACCGCAGAACGCCTGGGCCTCGCCCTCGAGATCGAACGCGCCCAGCAGGCGGCCCAGGCCCTCGCGGGCGAGCTGCAAGTCGCCGTCCAGGAAGGCCGCGTTCGCGGCCGCGAAGAGATCGTCCATCTCCTCGGCCCACGACTCGTCGCCGAAGGCGCGCTCCTCGTAGATCTCCGGATCCCAGCCCCAGCCATCCACGTAGCTGCCGGCGCGCAAGCGCTCCACGAACGCGTCGATCTCGGCGAGCAGCGGATCGGGCTCGCGACCCCCGGCGAGCGCATCGCCGGAACGGCGATCGAACTCGGCCTCGACGAAGATCGCGAGGAAGGGCTCTCGCTCGCGGGGTGTGAGCTGCTCGGCGTGGGCGAGCAGTAAGGCGTTCACCTGTTCGGGGGTCAGCTCGCCGAGGCGGGCCTCCAGCGCGTCCAGGAATGAGGCGAGCCCCGAGGTCCCCTGGCGCATGGCTGCGCTCGCCATCGCGTCACGCAGACCGCGCCGCCCGAGAGCTGTCCGGGCGGGCGGGGTCGCGGTCCGCCGGCACGTGCGCACCACGCGAGCGACGCACCGCCGCGGCCGTGCCTGTGAGTCGCCGCATCGTCGGCAAGCTAGACCGAGGCTCGGACGGAGCGAGCCGCGCGAGATCGGGGGGACTACAGGCACGACGGTCTCCGTCCGTACGGCTGGCTAGCTTGCGGGCCATGCGCGTGCCCAAGGCGCTTCGGCCGAGGTTCGACGAGATCTGTGCCCTGACCGATCGCTTCTGCGCCGAGCGCCTCGACGCAGAGTACGCCGAGCTCTGCAGGAAGCTCGTGGCGAAGCTCGCGCGGAAGCGCCCATCGCCGCTTGAGCGCGGCGACCCGCGGATCTGGGCCGCGGCCGCCCTGTACACCGTCGGCAGCCTCAACTTCATCTTCGATCGCGAGCAGGAGCTCCACATGAGCGGCGACGAGCTCAGTGCCCTGACGGGCATCCCGAAGAGCACGATGGCGAACAAGGCAAAGGCGATCCGCGACCTGCTTGGCCCGCATCGACTGGATCCCGAGCTCTGCCGCCGTGAGCTGCTCGAGCGGCACCCGTTCGCCTGGCTCGTCGAGGTGGATGGGCTGATCGTGGACGCGCGCTGGCTGCCCGCGCCGCGTCAGGAGGAGGCGCGCCGGCGCGGGCTGATCCCGGACCTGCCTGGCACCGCGGCGCCGGCCAGCGAGGCGGCGTGAGCAAGAGACGCCGTCGCCGACGTGGACGTTCCCGGGATCGCGATCGCGAGGATCGCGCCGAGCCGTTCCCCTCCCCCTGGGTCGAGTGCGGCGGGGAGCTCTACTTCGCCGTCGACTTCACGCCGGCCGGTTTCCCGATCGGCCTCCGTCGGGAGGAGATGGGCGGTCCGGTGTCCGATGCCTGCCTGCCGCCAGCGCCCCGGGGTGGGTGGTCTGGGGACCCGTTCTGACCGGCTCGGAGCCGCTCCCGGAGCTTCGCACGCCGGGCATGGCGGGCGCTTCCCGGGGAGCCGGATGCGGCGCCGCTATCGTCCCGCCGGTCGTGCATCCGTTGGCCGGTCTTTGCGCGGAAGTGCGCGAGGCGCTCGCCGCCGCGCCCGACGACGAGCGGGCGCTGCTCGAGCTGCGGCTGGGATGGAGGGGCCTCGGCGAGGCCGAGGCGCGGATCGCGGAACGGATGCGGGTCTTCCTGCTTACCTGGGACCCGCTCGAGTGGGTGGGTGAGCGCGGGCCGGGTTGGGCGACCGCCAGCGGGGACGGCGACTCCTGCGAGGTGGTGCTCTACCTGCCCCTGGCCGAGACGCTGCGCGGGGCGGAGGAGGGCGAGGAGACGGTCGCCGCTGTGCTGGGGGCGTTTGCCTGGTCGGTTCTCGCCGTCGGGGTCCGCTACGAGCAGGCGCTCGTTGCCGGCATTTATCCGCAGCTCGCCCAGGTGGGCGAGGCTCCCGGCCTGCTGTCCGAGGTCGGATCGCGGCCGGGCTCGGCGGCGCCCGAGCTCGCGCTGGCGCAAGGAGGCTGGGAGCCGATCGGGCTCGGGGCGATCCAGGATCTCGTGCAGGAGGCGTTCGGCCCGGTCGACCTGGATCGCTCGATGGTGCGCCTCGAGCCGGCGGGAGCGCCGGCCCGGGGCTGTCCGGCCTGTGGCGGGCGGCGGTTCGGCTTCCCGGCGGAGCTCGAGGAGCAGCGGTTCGCGATGTGCGCGCTCCACGCCGAGCGGGCGGCGCTGATCTCGCAGGAGCGGCTCGCACGCGCCCGGGAGAGCAACCCGGAGGGCTGGGAGGCGATCGCCCGCGCCTCGGCGCTGGTCGCCGAGCCGACATTCGGCCTGCCGCTCGCGCTCCTGCGACGCCTGGACGAGGTGACCGCACGGGACCCGTTGACGCGGCCGCCACCCGCGGCGTTGCGCGGCGACGCCGAGCTCGCGCTGTCGCTGGCAGCGCACCTGCGAGGGAGACGGGACGACACCGCTGCGTTCCTGGGCTCCGAGCGGCTGGCCCCGGACTGGCTGTCCGAGTTGCCGATGGCGCTGGCGGGGGCCGGGCTGGTCGACGAGGCGGTCGCGGTCGGCGACGCGCTCGCGGAGCTGGACGAGGGGAGCGGGGCGATGTACGCCAGCGACGTTGCGGTCATCCTCGCCGAGGCGGGGCGCGCCGAGGAGGCGCTGCGGCGGCTCGAGGTGAACGTCCGCCGCTTCCCCGACGATGTCTGGATCCGGATCCACGCCGGCGATGTCCACGTCGCGTTGTCCGACCCGGAGCGAGCCGAGGCGGCCTTCCGCGAGGCGCTGGCGATCGCACATGCTCGCGGGGACGCCTACGGCGTGGCCGGGGCCGAGGAGCGGCTGAGCGAGCTGCTCGCCGGCGTCCCCGGACGGGAGCGGGAGGCGCGCGCCGCCGCGCGGGAGGCGGGACGGGCGGAGCGCGCCGCCCGCAGCGGATCGCGGCTTGCTCCGAAGGTTGGGCGCAACGAACCCTGCCCGTGCGGCAGCGGGCGCAAGTACAAGCGCTGCTGCGGTGGCCAAGCTGAGGCATGACCGCCCGATGACCCCGGATCCGTCAGCGAACGGGAGGTCGGCTGGACGCTACCCGTTCTTCACCGCCACGCTCAGCGCCAGGCCGCAGGAGGTCGCTGCCAGCATCGAGGTGCCGCTCCGCCTCGAGCACCGCCACCGCTGGAGCCCAGAAGAGGAGTACTGGGGGGAGCCGGACGAGCCGATTGAGCCCGCCTTCCGGGAGATCGTCGCCGCCGGGCCACGCGATGCGTGGGAGCTGGAGCAAGTGGTGCCGGGTCGCGACTGGGAAACCTCTTACGACCCGATCCTCGAGGCGGTCGAACTGGCCACGCGTGCCGAGCGTGAGCGGGCACGTGGTCTGCTCGACGGCCTGCTCGCCGAGGACCTCCGCTGCCTGGACGCCCACGCGCACCTGGGCGCGTTCGCCTACGACTACTCTGCGGTGCTGGCGCTGCCGCACTTCGAGACGGGTGTGGCGATCGGCGAGACCAGCCTGCCATCAGGGTTCGATGGGCTGCTCCCGTGGGGCTGGGTCGACAACCGGCCGTTCCTGCGTTGCCTGCACGGCTACGGTCTCTGCCTGTGGCGACTTGGGCGCCTCGCCGAGGCGGCCGCGGTCTTCGAGGCACTGCTGTGGTTGAACCCGACCGACAACCAGGGAGCGCGGGAGCTGGTCGAGCCCGCCCGCGCAGGAGTGCGCTGGGAGCCCCCGGGTCGCGACGGCAGCAACGACCCGATCGTGCGCGGCGTCGGCCGCCGGGCGCTGCTTGATCGATCTGCCGCCATCCTCGACACACCCGCGCGCACGCCTTCGCAGGACGCGATCGAGACCGGGTTCGAGCCGCTGCTCTGGCTGCTCGATCGAGGCCGGGACGGCCTGCCGCTGACCCAGACGGGTGCGCTCGGCCGGCGCATCGTGCGCGAGGCCGCTGCACGCTTCCCGGGCTGGTGGGACTCGGAGCTGTTCGGCGCCCCCTATCGAGAGGCGGAGCTGGCGCTGCTCGAGGCCCTGCATGCGCTCACCCAGCGGGCTCGGTTGCTGCGCCGGCGCGGCCGGCGCCTGCTGCTCACGCCTCGGGCGCGGGCCGCCCTGCGGGAGCCCGAGGCGTTGCCGGAGGCGGTTGCGCCCCACATCATCGACGGCGATCCGTTCGAGAGGGAGGTTGCCGAGCTCGCGAGCGCGGCTCTCCTCGTGGAGCGCCAGCTCGAGCGCGACGCGCTGGCCGCGACCGTCCACGGCGCCGTGGCCGGCAGCTGGCGCACCGCGGATGGCCCGGTCACCCAACGCGATGTGGAGTCGGCGCTGACGCCGTTCCTGCACGCTGCGATCGGTCTGGGGGCCCTCTCCGATCGACCGGACCGGCGACGCTTGAGCCTCGGGGATGTCGGCGCGGAGCTGCTGGCGCGAGCCTTGCGGCGCAGGGCGGCGGCCCTCGGCTGATCGCCCTCCTCGACCGCATCCACGTCGATGCCGCCGCCTCACGGTCACGGCCTTGGCGGTCGCGATCACCGGATCCCGCATGGCGAGGCTTCCCGATGCGCTGCCCGCGATCATCGACCGCGAGATGCTCCGCGAGTACGTGCTCTCCTCGGACCACGAGCACGGAAAGAGAAGCCCGACCGCCTCCAGATCGGGACAGCGACAATACCGAAATAGGTATACTACGGCGTGATGCCAGACGTGGCCACGATCATCCGTCGCGCGCGCACCGGCGCCGATCTCTCTCAGGCCGAGCTCGCCGCGCGGGCGGGCACTTCCCAGCCCGCGCTTGCCCGCTACGAAACCGGCGCGACGGTGCCGACCTTGCCGACGCTCGAGCGACTCCTGTTCGCCTGCGGGCGGCGCCTTCGTCTCGATGCCGTCCCGCTGACCGAGCCGTCGGCTCCCACCACGTCGGTGCGCGGTCAACTCGGCCCCCGGGCAGCGGAGCTGCGCCGCCACCGCCGGCGCCTGCGCGACGCCGCGCGGGCGCACGGCGTGCGCAGGGTTCGAGTGTTCGGATCGCTCGCCCGCGGCGAGGCGCTGCCCACGAGCGACGTCGATCTCCTTGTCGAGCTCGAGGTGGGCAGGACGCTCCTCGACCTCGCCGCCTTCCGGCGCGAGGCTGAGGAGATGCTGGGGATGCAGGTTGACGTCGCGACGCCCGACATGCTCAAGGAACGCATCCGCGCGGAGGTTCTCGCCGAGGCCCTGCCGCTGTGAGTCGCAACGAGCGGGAGCGCCTGCGAGACATCAAGGACGCGATCGTCGCCATCCGCGACCATCTGGCAGGGGCCGGCGAAGAGCTGGCCGATAAGGACGCTGCGCTGCTCCACGATGCGCTCCTCTTCCAGTTCGTGGTCATCGGAGAGGCCGTGAAACACCTGACCACCGACACACGCGAGTCGGCCCCCGAGATCCCCTGGGCGGATGTCGCCGGCCTCCGCGACCTGATCGCTCACGAGTACTTCAGGATCGAGATCGACCGGGTGCTCGCGGTCGTGGAACGCGATCTGCCGCCCCTCGAGCAGGCGATCGATCGGCTACTTGCCGACTAGCACGCGTTCGAGAGTGGGCAAGCCGCCGGCGGGCCTTTCAGCGCTGGATTCAGCGCGCCGCGCGCCGCTCGTCGCCGCAGAGCCGGGTTCGTCGCGGCACGTCGCCCGCCGCGGCGGCGCTGGAGTGGGCCGAGCGAGGCCTGGCGGCGTTCCCCGAGCGACCCGATCCGCGGCTGCGAGCGTTCGTCGCGGACCGCTACCGCCACGCCGAGCGCCGGCGGGAGGCGCTCGAGCTGAGCTGGCGCGACCTTGGTGACCGAGCCTCGCGGTCTACAAGCAGCTCAAAGGCGGACGCCGAACGCCTCGGCGACTGGCACACGCGCCCGCTCGCGGCACTCGACCTCCTGCGGGAGCTCACGACTCCGCAGCACGCTCACGCCCCCTTGGTTACGCGCGCGCGTGGCGGCGGGAGCTCCGCCGTCCGGAAAGGCCGCGAAATCGAATTTCTGGCGATTTTTTGGCGACCCGCCATCGTGAATTTGGCTCTGTAAAGCCAAATCTCGCGCTACGGCGTCGGTCTACGGAACCGAAGGTCACAGGTTCGAATCCTGTCGGGCGCGCTCGAGAACCCCGGTGAATGCTGGGGTTTTCGTGGTTTTGACCTTCGGTCTGGAGACCGAAGGTCAAGTGGTTGAGACCCCGTATTCAAGCGGCCTGCTCGGCTCGGTTTGATTTTCTGGCGAGTTTTTGGCGAGTTCGCGCGGTCGCTTCGAAGTCGCCGCTCGGCGCAGCCGTCCGTCACAGTCACCCGCTGCACCGGTCCATGACACGGGGTTACGCAGCGGCCTTGCCACACGGGCCCGCACGCCGGGTGACTCCGACCCGATGCCCATGGCGGTCGAGGGCCACTAACGCGAATCGTGATCCCGCCTGCCGTGGCCGTGGTCAAGCGCACACGGATCACTCGGCCATGCTCCTGGACAGAAAACCGTCGCCGGGCGACCAGCCGCCGGTTGACGTACACGCGCACCGAGGCGCGTCGCGTACGCGCGGTCGGCGCGCAAGGCCGTCCGCGACGCCCCCCCGGCTGAGCGGGTCGATGTTGGCCGCGACCGCGCGGTCTGCAGCGGGTGGCGGTACGGCAGGATCGTCACGGTCGTCCCGAGCTCGATCGTCCGCGTCTTGGCCACGAGCCACGCGAGCGCCGTGAACGGGTCGTAGAACGGCGCGGCGAACCCTCGCTGGACCTCGGGGACGAGGGCGATGTGGTCCGAGACCATCAGCAGATCGAAGCCGGCCTCCTCGGCTCGCGACGCCCAGGCCGCAAGCGTGTGCGGCGTCGCGTCCGCCCCGAAGTTCGGCAGGTTCAGCCCGAGCTTCACGAGGGGTCTGCGCCTTGCGAGCCGCGGTCGCACGCCGGCGGATCGGGGCGCCCGGGATTCATCCGGTCGCCAGGGCGACGGTCTCCCCGGGAGCGGGGATCACCAGCCGGTCGCCGAGCCGGGCGTCGTCGAAGGCCTTCCGGAGCTCGGCGGCGCCCTCCGAGAAGTGCCCCCACCCCTCGACGTGGACGCCGACGACGTAGCGGGGCTGCAGGAGGCGTGCGGCCTCGACGCTCTGCTCGCTGCTCAGGGTGAGCAGGGCGTCGCCGAAGGGCGGAACCTGGGCCGCGCCCGCATGCAGGATCGCGACGTCGGGGTTGCCGACCCTCGCGGCGATCTCCCTCACCACCGCCAGCGAGGCGTTGTCGCCGCTCACGTACACCGTCGGCGCCGCCGGCCCCCGCAAGACGAAGCCGATCACGTCGCCGCCGGGATCCTCCGTGCCGCCCGGGCCGTGCAGCGCCGGGACCGCGGTCACCGAAGGCGACGCGCCGGGGCCCCCGAGCTCGGTCGACTCCCAGTGCGCGAGCCCCTCGGCCCGGTCGCCGAGGCGCGCCGCGCCGCTTCTCGACGTCAGGATGCGCGGGACGGCGGCGAGATAGGCGCGGCCCTCGCGGTCGAGGTTGTCGAAGTGGTGCTCGTGGGAGACCAGGGCGGCGTCGAGGGCGCCCAGCGCCTCGGGCCCGATCGCCGGGCCTTGGAGCTTGGTCAGGGAGAAGCCCCGCCCGGTGTCGTAGCTGCCCGGCGGGTCGAACGTTGGATCGGTGATCAGCCGCACGCCGCCGACCTCGAGCACCACGGTCGGGCCTCCGACCAGCCGCAGCCTCAGCGTCCCGCCTGAAGATGGTGCGGCGCTCATCGCCCCCGCCATTCCGCTCGCTTCCCGATCCTGCGCTTGGTCATCGCGCAGCCTGCTCGTGTGCGGTCGAGTACTTGCCAGGGCCGCGATTCTGCCGGGCGACCGCCACTGTGGTCGCCGCGGCGAGCGCCGCCACCGTCGCACCGTAGACGTATGTCGTGGAGCGCAGGTCCCAATGCGCCGCGGCGACCCCGGCGGCGACCGCCGGGAGGCTGAAAGCGAGGTATGAGACCGCGTAGATCGAGGCGAGCAGGGCCCCACGCGCCTCGGGCGGCGCGAGCGGGGCGAGGCTTCGGAACACGCCCGAGAATGCCGGACCGAAGCCGAGCCCGGCGACGACGCTTCCCGCGTAGAGCCCGGCGGCCGAGCCGAGCGCCACGGCGAGCAGCGTGATCGCGACGCCAACGATCAGGACGAGCGAGCCGCCGGTCACGATCGCCCGAGGCGGCCGCGAGCGGGCGACCGCGGAGGCGAGGGCGCCCGAGCCGGCGAGGGCGGCGATCACGAGGCCGCCGGCGATGCGGCTGTCGTCGGCGAGCAGCCCGATGGCGAGCGAGGGCCCGAGCGAGAGATAGAGCCCGCCCAGCGCCCAGGTGGCCACGAGCGATGGTGCCGAGGCGGCGAACAGCGCCCGCGCCGGGCGGGGCACGCCGATCTGCGGGCGTAGCGTGGCAAGCCAACCCGGCGAGCGCGATGTGTGGTCGGGGACGCGGGGCAAGGCGGCGAGGGCGAGCAGGAACGCGGCGGTGAGCAGCCAGTACACGAGCCGCAGCGGATCGGGGCCGTACTGGACGAGCACGCCGGATGCGAACGCCCCCGCCGCGAGGCCCGCCATCGGCGCGATGCCGCCGACGACGCTTCCGAGCCCCGGTCTCTCGCGCGGCTCGAGGTCGAGCAGCCAGGCGCTGATCGCGCCGGTGGCGATCCCAGTCCCGACCCCCTGCAGGACGCGCGCGACGTAGAGCGCGGCGACGCCCTCGGCGACGCCGAAGGCCACCATCCCGGCGGCCTGCACGACCAAGCCGACGGCCAGCACCGGCCGACGTCCGAGGTGGTCGGAGAGCTCGCCGGTGGTGAGCAGGGCGACGAGCAGCGCGAGCGCGTAGACGGCGAATATCGCCGTCAGGGTGGTCGAGGAGAACCCCCACTGCGCCGCGTAGATCGCGTAAAGCGGGGACGGTGCGCTGGCGGCAGCCAGCAGAAAGCCAAGGACGGCGGCGAGCAGCCAGAAACCACGTCCGCGGCTCATCGGTCCTCCATCTTGAGCTCGTCGGCGAGCCGCGCCGCCTCGTCGACGGGCGCGGCCGCGATCCGCCTTGCCTCCTCGGGCCTGTACGCCTCGCCGTAGACCGATCCGGGCCGCCGCGGCGCCTCCATCAGCCGCTCCCGCTCCCAGCCGCCGAGGTGAACGGGCACGAAGCCGCAGCCCTCGACCAGGGCGGCGGCCGCGTCGATCGCCTCCTGCTCCTCGGCGGCGTAGAACATCGCCACCTCGCCGTCGACGCGGCCCTCGGCGACGTCGCGCTGGTAGCCGGCCGTGAGCGTGTTGAAGGCCTTCGCCAGCAGCGCTCCCGGCATCCGCTGGGCGTTCGTCTCGACGGCGCTGAGGCCACCGGGAAGCTCCTCGACGCCGCGTGCGCCGAACTGGTTGGTGGTGTCGACGACCACCTTGCCGTCAAGCGACCCCATCTGGCCGAGCACGTCGTCGATCAGCCGCCACGGCACCGCGAAGACCACCGCCTCGGCGAACTCGACCGCCTCGCGCGGCGCACCGGCACGGGCCCCGGACGCGCCGGCGGCGAGCCGCTCCAGCTTGCCGGGGTCGCGGGAGTAGCTGAAGAGGACCTCATGACCCGAGCGGGCGAGCTGGATCCCTACGTTGCCGCCGATCCTGCCCGCCCCCACGATTCCGACGCGCATGCGTCACCTCCCTTGTTCGATCGGGTTCAGAAGCTCCTTCGCTTCCATGCGGAGGCTCATGAGCTGCTTGCAGCGTGCGTGTCCGCGGAGTCGAGCATCTGCTGCCAGCTGCTCGTCCCCGTGATCCCGTGGGCCTCGAGCGCGCTCGAGGTGACTCGCCGTGAGCGGTACCAGGTTGCAAAAAGCGCCGGTCCCAGCGCTGCCCGGGCCTCCTCGAGGGGAACAGGCTCGGGTGGCTCGACCGAGCTGAGCGCGGCCGCGCGTTCGATCAGCTCGTTGATCGTCGCGACATCCGAGACCGTGTCATAAGTTCCGGTAAGTCCTTGATCGAGCGCCGACACCGCCATCGCGGCGAAGTCACCCGGGTCAAGGAGCGGCAGCCACACCTGCTGGTCGCTGATCGGCGGGAGCGACTGACGCCGGACCGCGTCGAGCAGGTCCCGGGATGCACCGGCATCGCTGCCGAACAGGAGGCCCTGGCGGAGGATCAAGCTGGTGATGCCCGAGCCTTCGGCCATCCGCTCGGCCTCGACCATCGAGACGAGGTTCTCGGAGGGTCGCAACCGAGCGTTGGATGCGTCGATCCAGCGTTCGCCGGCATCGGCGTACAGCAGCGTCACGCTCTGCAGCAGCATTTGTGCGCCGACCTCTCGTGCCGCGTTGACGAGGTTGCGCGTGCCCTGGCGGCGGATGCGATCGTTGCGCGCCCACGCCTCGGAAGGGGCGGGACGACGGTCCGGCACCGCTGAAGCGGTGTGGACGATCACGTCGCTCCCGTGCGCCAGCTCGACGACCCCGGGGTCCAAGACGTCGCCGACCACGGGCTCCACGCCGGCGGGCAGCCCCTCCGCGTCGGCGGGCTCGCGCACGAGCGCGCGGACCTCCAGGCCCGCGTCTCGCAACGCGGGCGTCAGACGGCGGCCGACCACACCTGTGGCACCGGCGACGAAGACGCGCCGGGCACGGTCATGCCGGATCCCTGCGTCGTTCGAACCCAGGGCGCTAACCCTCCACCGGCCACTCGATGACCCGCGTGACCGGCTCACCCGGGACGCCGATGCAGATCGCCAAGAAACGGGTGCGGAGCTCGCTGCTCGGGTTGGCGGCAAGCAGGTGCGGCCGGTCGATGCCCGGCTCCCAGAACACGTCCCCTTCCTCGTAGGTGACCTTCTCGGTGCCATGGCACTGGAACAGCAGCTCGCCCTCGAGGACGTAGCTGAAGATCGGCCCGGGGTGCAGGTGGGGCGGCTGGGAAGCGCCGGGGTCGAGTTCGATCATCAGCATGGTGACGAGCGGCTCGTCGGTCGGCGCCTTGGCCGACTGCGCCAGCATCGTGGTCCTGAGGGTCCCGCCGGGCAGCCGCTCGTGCTCGCTCCTGGCTGGTCAGCAGCTCCAACGCAGCCGTCATGCCTTCTTCCAGTCGTGGTTGCCAGTTGCCGTCCTGGCGCGGCGCGTGCGCGCGGCGCGAGGTTGAGATCGCTCGAAAGGTATCCCATGCTGGAGCAATAACTTGGTCCAGTACGCTGGCTGTTTAATGGTCCAGTCGGGTCTTGATCTGCTGCTTGCGATTCCTCCCGGAAGGGGCCGCAGCTCGCGACTGCAGGCCGCGCTTCGCGACGCGATCCGCCGCGGACGACTGACCCCAGGGACCCGCCTGCCGTCAACCCGCGCGCTGGCTTTCGACCTCGGCCTGTCGCGGGGAACGATCGTCGACGCCTACGCGCAGCTCGCGGCAGAGGGCTGGATCACGACGATCGCGGCCTCGGGCACCTTCGTCAACGACGTCACGGCGGTCCAGGATGTGGCGATCTCCGATGGGACCGCGCGCCTCGGCGACGAGATCCGGACGCCGGGGGAGATCCGCCATGACCTCCGCCCGGGTCGGCCGGCGCAGGGGTCCTTTCCGCGCGGACCATGGCTCGCCGCGGTGCGAAAAGTGCTCGCACGCGCACCGGACGTCTCCTGGAACTACGGTCATCCCTTCGGGGAGGCGGAGCTCCGTTATGAGCTGGCGATCTACCTTCGTCGGGTGCGCGGCGTGCATGCGGACCCCGCGCACGTCGTCGTGACAGCAGGATTCGCCGACGGACTCGGTCGGGTCTCGTCGCTGCTTCCCAGTGGACGGATCGCCGTTGAAGCGACTGGGATGCCGACGCTGCGATCGATCCTGCAACGCGGCGGCCGTCGACTGGCGCCGGTCCCAGTCGACCATGACGGCGCCGTGACGGATGCGGTGACCGACATGGAACCAGCGCCGGTGGCAATGATGCTCACCCCGGCGCATCAGTATCCGCTCGGAGCCTCGTTGGGAGCGGAGCGCCGCCACCAGCTTCTCGCCTGGGCCCGGCAGACGGACGGCCTCATCATCGAGGACGACTACGACGGCGAATTTCGTTACGACCGCCAGCCGATCGGCGCCCTGCAAGCGCTGGACCCCGACCGGGTCATCTACGGCGGAACGACATCGAAGACGATGGCGCCCGCGTTGCGGCTCGGCTGGCTGGCTGCGCCAGCGGCGTTCGCGGAGAGGATCGCGACCACGTATCCCTCGCCCCAAGCCCCGGCGGTCTCGGTGATCGAGCAGCTGGCCCTTGCCGAGCTGCTGCGCAGCGGCAGCTACGACCGTCATGTCCGACGCATGCGGCTCGAGTACCGCCGA
Organism: Actinomycetota bacterium; assembly: GCA_005888335.1. The sequence goes on along the minus strand of VAWY01000013.1, from coordinate 3,826 downwards.
CGCCGAGACCACCTCGTCGAGCGCGTCCACGCGGACGCTCCACGAAGCACCGTTCACGGCATCGCCGCCGGGCTGCAGCTCGTGCTCGAGCTGCCCGCCGACGTCACCGAAGACGACGTGCTCGCGGCGACGAGGTCACGAGGGATCGCGATCAGCGCTCTCCAATCCGGAGGACACCACCTCGAGAGTCGCCAGCCGCCACCGCGGGGAATCGTCGTGGGGTACGCCAATCCCCCCGCGCACGCATTCCATGCCTCGATAGACATCCTGATCGAAGCGCTGCGCGACGCCGGACTCGGGCCGTCGAGATGAGCTCAGCGCCGCGCCGCGAGTGCGCTCGCGTCGACTCCTTCGCGAAACTCTGATCCCGGCAGGCCCTCGTGCTCGCCGAGTCGCTGCCCTCGGCTCGGCGCGAGGTCGACGCCCAGGGACCGACGCCGCCGATGCGGTCGACGGGTCGTGCTCAGGTGAGCCATCGGGCCGGACGCGATCAGGTCTCGGAGTTCACGCGGCAGACCACTCATAGCTTTCATCCTCGCTGTCGACTGCCGGTGGGTTGAGGCGGGCGAAGGCCTCCTGCCTGCGGTACGGGAAGTACGGATAGGGCGCCGTCACCGTGCTTGCCGCGTCGAGCTTCGCGATCTGCTCAGGAGTGAGGCTCCAGCCGATGGCGCTCAGGTTTTGGCGGAGCTGTTCTTCGTTGCGCGCGCCGATGATCACGGAGGAGACGGTTGGCCGCTGGAGCAGCCAGTTGATCGCGATCTGCGGCGCGGTCTTTCCGGTTTCGGCCGCGATCTCGTCGATCGCGTCGACGACGCCGTACAGATGTTCCTCGTCGACGGGTGGTCCGTAGTCGGCGGTGTCGTGTCGCCGGCTCTGCGCGGGCGGGGGCTGGCCGCGACGGATCTTGCCGGTCAGCCGTCCCCAGCCGAGGGGGCTCCAGACGAGCGCGCCCACTCCCTGGTCGAGTCCGAGCGGCATCAGCTCCCATTCGTAGTCGCGGCCGACCAGCGAGTAGTACACCTGGTGCGCGATATAGCGGGGGTAGCCGTACCTGTCGGCGACGGCGAGCGACTTCATCGCCTGCCACCCGGAGAAGTTCGAGGCGCCGACGTACCGGACCTTGCCCGCCCGCACGAGGTCGTCGAGCGTCGAGAGCACCTCCTCGACCGGTGTACCGGCGTCGAAGGCATGCAGCTGGAGGAGGTCGACGTAGTCGGTGCCGAGCCGCCGCAGTGCGGCGTCGCATGCCGCGAGCAGACGTGCCCGGGAGGAGCCGGCATCGTTGGGACCGTCCCCCACTGGCAAGGCCGTCTTGGTCGAGAGCAGCACCCGGTCGCGGCGGCCCCTGATCGCCTGACCGAGGACCTCCTCGGACGCGCCGTTGGAGTAGACATCGGCGGTGTCGAACATCGTAACCCCGGCGTCCAGGCAGATATCCACGAGCCGCCGCGCCTCGCGGGCATCGGAGTTGCCCAGGCCCCGAAGAGTGGGCCTTCGCCCCCGAACGTGCCGGCGCCAAAGCTCAAAGCGGGGACCTTGAGTCCCGATGCGCCCAAGCGCCTGTACTCCATCGTCAAACCTCCCTTCGCCGTGAATGCAATTCCAGTCCGCGGCCGTCTCGGCGCCGACGGCGGCGAGGACGCGGCGGGCGAGGTCCTGGGGTCGGTGGGAGGCTGCCGTCGCTCAGCGTGAGCGCGTCGGCACCTGTGACAACCATCAGGATCTCTGTCATCGCGATATCCGCTGCTGGCCGCCGCGGCGTGGCTGCCCACGCGAGCGAGCGTGCTCGTCCATGCGGCGGCGGGCGGCGTCGGCTCGGTCTCCGGCGTCAGCCGTACAGAGTGCTTCGGCCAACGGTCTCGCGGAGGCGGGCAGCCGCGACTGCAAGCGCGAGTGTCAGCGCGATCGTGGCGACCACCTCGGTGATGACGGCGACCGCGATGGAGGTCCGGAACCCCGCCTCGTGCCAGCCAAAAAGCCCAGGGCCATAGCTCAGGACAAGTCCGCCGAGCGCGAGCACCGAGACGACGATCCCGCCGAGCGCGGCGAGTTGCCGCATCGGCCGGAACGCAAGTCCGACAATGGTGGCGGCGCACGCCGCGGCGTTGGCGAGGAACAGCGGGCCGATCCAGCGGACTACGTGTAGGAGCGTGACGTACTGCTGAACGTGCACCGCGCCCTCGCCGGCGAGCGCTGCGGCTCCTGTCGAGTACGCGAAGACGAGCAGCGCCTGGGCGCGCGTCGCGACCCGGGGCAGCCGGTCGCGCGAGTTGGTGATGACGGGCATCGTCGGTTCTTCCTTCTCGTGTGTTGACGGATCAGCCCGCAGGGCGCAGCGTGCTGGATTCCTGGACCGTGTCGCGGGCCTGCGCCGTGCGGGTCAAGTCGAAACGGCGGTGGCCGCTCCCTCGGCGGGACGGCACACCACGCGTCGAAATCGGTCGCGCCGATGCGGGCGCCGTCGCCCGGCGTTCAGCTCGCCGTCACTGAGCTCAACCTCGGACGCGGCGTGCGACGTGCGATTGCGATCGGCCGGCTGAGCTGCTGATCCGTGGCTCGAGAGCTGGCGTCGTCACGTGTGCTTCTCCTTGTCGCATCGGGGTCGATTTCGCGGGTCTACTCCTATGACCCCGCGCGACGGAGGGATGTGACAGCTAGACGGACGCGATTGGTTGGCGGAGCGCTTCGAGGAACACCGCGCAGCGCATCTACATGCGGTCGATACTCCTCGCACAGCTCGGCGAGCCATTCCCGCTGATCCATGTCACGTTCCTCGTTCACCGCGGGTCATGGAGCTAGACCCGCGAGACCCGAGGAATGTGACCACTCGGAGCGATCGGGTCTGAAAGACAAAGGCAAACTCCAATCGGATGGAGCACAACATGCGAGTCCTTGTTGCCGGGGCGAGCGGCGCGCTTGGCAGCCGTCTCGTTCCACAGCTCATCGAGGCTGGGCACGAAGTGATCGGCGCCCACAACTCACCGGCCAGCGCGGAGCTCGTTCGGACCCTCGGCGCCCAGCCAGTCAGGGTCAATCTCCTGGACGCGCGCGCGGTCCGCAAGACCGTCCTCGAGAACGAGCCTGAGGCAATCATCCACCAAGCGACCGCGCTGGCGAACATGAAATGGGGACGCAGCCTCGACAAGGTGTTCGCCAAGACCAACGAGCTCCGAATCAAGGGCACCGATGCGCTGGTGGCAGCCGCAAAGGAGGCGGGCGTGCGCCGGTTCGTGGCGCAGAGCTTCGCCCCATATCGTTACGCGCGCGAGGGCGGACCGATCAAGACCGAGGACGATCCGCTTGCCTCAAACCACCCCAAGAACGCAGCCGAAACCTTCGAGGCGATGACCTACCTCGAGCAGAAGGTGACCGAGTTCGGTGGCATAGCGCTTCGCTACGGCGGCTTCTACGGCGCCGCGAATGACGGACTGATCGAACCGGTGCGCAAGCGTCAGTACCCGATCGTCGGCAACGGCGGCGGCATCTCCTCCTGGATCCACCTCGAGGACGGCGCCACCGCGGCTGTGCTCGCGCTCGAGCACGACGGCGCGGCGATCTACAACGTCGTCGACGACGAGCCCGCACCCGTGCGCGAATGGCTCCCCGCGCTGGCCCAGGCGCTCGGTGCCAAGCCGCCCCGCCGCTTCCCGAAGGCGCTGGCACGGCTGTTCGCCGGAGAGGCCGCGGTGATCATGGGCACCGAGGCCCGCGGCGCCTCCAACGCCAAAGCCAAGCGCGAGCTCGGCCTCACCCTGCGCTACCCAACCTGGCGCACCGGTTTCGCCGCCACCTACTCGGCGATCAGTGCAGCCGACGGGCCTAA
>VAWY01000237.1 GCA_005888335.1 Actinomycetota bacterium | reverse complement strand
GCTGGCGCTGTGCACGATCCCCGACGACCGTGCGGCGGTCGCCGAGGCGATGCGGGTCCTGCGGCCCGGTGGGCGCCTCGTCCTGCTTGAGCACGTCCGCAGTCCGCTGCTGCCGGTCCGCCTCGTCGAGCGCCTGCTCGAGCCGCTTTTCCTGCGCCTCGAGCACGACCACCTGATGCGCGAGCCGCTGGACACCGTCCGTGCCGCGGGGTTCGTCGTCGAGCAATTGGAGCGCTCGAAGCTGGGGATCGTCGAACGGCTCGCGGTGCGCAAGCCGAGCTGAGTGTGGCCGAGCGAGTCGACGTGCTTGTCGTGGGCGGCGGCCAGGCCGGGCTGACCGCGGGCTACTACCTGCGCCGAGCCGGCATCGCGTTCCTGATCCTCGACGCCGGCGCACGCGTGGGTGCCTCGTGGCGGCGGCGCTGGGACTCGTTGGAGCTCTTCACCGCCGCGCGCTACAGCGCCCTGCCCGGCCTGCGCTTCCCGGGCGATCCGAGCACTTCCCCTGCAAGGAGGAGGTCGCCGACTACCTGCAGGCTTACGCCGAGTACTTCGAGCTGCCCGTCTGTCTCAACGATCCCGCGACGTCGCTCGAACGCGTCGACGGACGCTATCGCGTCCAGACGCCGTCGCAGACCTACGAGGCGGAGCACGTCGTCGTGTCAACGGGCGCGTACCAGCGACCCCATGTCCCGTCCATCGCCGAGCGCCTCGACGACGAGGTCCTTCAGCTCCACAGCGCCGACTATCGCAATGCCGCCCAGCTTGCCGACGGCGAGGTCCTCGTCGTCGGATCGGCCAACTCGGGCGCCCAGATCGCCCAGGACCTCGGGGACACCCATCGCGTCCACCTCGCGCGCGGCAGGCGCCTTCCGCGCTTGCCCCGGCGGATCCTCGGCCAGAGCCTGCACTGGTGGGGCGAGCGCGTCGGCCTCATCCAGGCGCCGCTCGACAGTTGGCGCGGCCGGACGCAGCGCGGAGACCTGCTGGTCGGCACCAGCCTGCGGCAGCTCGCGCGCCGCCACGGCGTCGAGCTCCTGCCGCGCGCCGTCTCGGCAGGCGGCCGGACCGTCGCTTTCGCCGACGGGCGATCCCTCGACGTGCAGACGATCGTGTGGGCGACGGGCTTCCGGCCCGACTACTCGTGGATCGAGGTTCCAGTCTTCGACGAGCGCGGCGCGCCCCGCCATCGGCGCGGCGTCAGCAATTCGCCCGGGCTGTACTTCCTCGGCATGCACCTGCAGTACTCGCGCGGCTCGTCGCTGATCGGCTGGGTCCGCCACGACGCCGAGTTCATCGTCGACGCGGTCGCGCGCGCCGCAGCGAGGAGTCGACGCTGATCGACGCTCCACCGCCGCGACGGCAGCGCTCCAAGGCCCTCGGCGAACCGTCCCGCCTCGCGAGCGCGATACTCGTCGAGAGGTGCGCATCCGAACGATCCGGAGGTGTCCCATGATCTGCTTTCTCTCCGCCCGCCGCCTGAAGCCAGGCGCCTTTGACGACTTCCGACGCGCCTGGGAGCCCGAGCGCTGGCCGCCGGAGGCGATCCGCGCCTATCACCTCAGCAGCCCGGACGACGAGAACCTCGTCGTGTCGTTCGGCCTCTACGAAGGCGGCCTGGCCGACCGCGAACGCATCCGCGACGGCCACGGCGACGACGCGGGCCGCCTGAACCGCATCGCCGACCACGTCGAAGAGACGCTCCTCGAGGGAGTGTTCGAGGTGGTCGAGGAGGTCGAGCCGGCCGGCGCGTAACCCAGGCACGGGGCCGGCAAGTCTGAATAGCTGAACGGTGATGCAGGTAACCTTGGAGGGTGAGCCGAGGACATCTGCGCACCGCCGATCAGCTCGATGAGCACGTCGCAGCGTCCGTGGCCGAGACGATGCAGGCGCTCGCGACACCCAGCCGAGTCCGGATCCTCGGCCGCCTGCGAGCTGGTGCTCTGAGCGTCAACGAGCTCGCGGGCGCAGTCGGCATGGAGCCGTCCGCGGTCTCTCACCAGCTGCGCCTCTTGCGCCACCTCGGCTTCGTGGTCGGGCGACGTGAGGGCCGGCGCGTGGTCTACGACCTCCACGACGACCACATCGCCCACCTGCTCGACGAGGCGATCTCGCACGTCGAGCACGTGCAACTCGGACACTCCGTGCGCGGACGACCGCGCACTCGGCGCGAGGTGACCGCGTGAGCGGCGCGGCTTCGTCGGAAGGAAGCGTCCACGGCCACCGCTTCGCCGAGGACGATCATCGCCGCAACGGACCCGAGCACAGCCATGGGCTCGTCGACACATCGATCAAGCGATCGCGCGACGGGCTGCTGGTCGTCGGCGCGTCGCTCGCCGTTCTGACCGCCACGGCGGTCGCGCAGGCAGCAATCTACGTCGCTACCGGCAGCGTCGCGCTGCTGGCGGACCTGATCCACAACGCCGGCGACGCGCTCACAGCCGTCCCGCTGGCCGTCGCCTTCCTGCTGCACTCCGACCGTGCCGAGCGCAACGCTGGGCTGGGCGTCGTCCTGGCCATCCTCGGCAGCGCCGTCGTCGCCGGCGTCATCGCGATCGACAGGATCATCCACCCACTCGCCCCCGACCACCTGCTCGCCCTCGGGATCGCCGGCGGCGTCGGCGTGATCGGCAATGCCATCGCCGCGCGCGTGCGGCTGAATGGTGGGCAGCGGCTGGATAGCCCCGCGCTGATCGCCGACGGCAACCACGCGCGCAGCGATGCGATCGTGAGCGCCGGCGTGGTTCTCAGCGCGTCCGTCGTCGCGATTGGCGCGCCAATCGCCGACCCGATCATCGGCCTGCTCATCACCGCCCTGATCTTGCGCATCACGGTCGAGAGCTGGCGGACAGTTCGCGGCCGTCACCATCACGACCCCCACTCGTGAGCCACAACGGCACGCCGCCGATGCAAACACCCATGATTCAGGCCGCAAGCTCCTTGTGTCGCACCCAGGAGGCGGCGTTGTTGACGCGCGGGATCGTGCAGCGGTCCGCGTCGGACTGACGGGCCGACCGGCACCATCGAGGGTTTAGGTAGTCGCTTCGACGCGCTGAGATCGAGGCGGAAGGCGATCCCGGCGACGGGTCAGCCCGTCGCGGCGAGCCCTCGAGATGTCGCCCTCGACCGCGACGACCGGACGGTCCAGCGGCGCCATTGTCGATTCAGGGCGCAGGCTCGAATCCGCCACCTGCGCTGCTCACATTGGAGGAGAATGGCGGACGTGCTGGCGTCACGGACGACCACGCGCGCGTATCGCGCGCCGCTCGGGCTGACCTGGGCTCGCTGGGCGTGGCCGCCACTTGCGCGTGCGATCCGGTGGCTCGCTGCGTTGGGCGTGGCTCCGGGGGACTCCGAGGATGAGCGGCTGCGCAAGGCGACGGTGACGCTGGCCAGCAGCCTGATGGCGATGATGGCGATCGTCTGGGTCGCGACGTACTGGTCGCTGGGGCTGTGGCGTTCAGGCGCCATTCCCTTCGTCTACCAGGTGGTCTCCGTCATCGGGCTCGTGGCGCTGGCGCGCACGAGGCGCTTCGCGCCGTTCCGCACGGCTCACCTGGCGATGGCACTGATCCTGCCCTTCCTGCTGCAGGCCAGCTTGGGCGGCTTCCGCGCGTCGAGCGCCGTCGCGCTCTGGGCGTTCACCGCCCCGCTCGGCGCACTGCTGGTCGAGGGTGTACGGCGGGCGACACCCTGGTTCGTCGCTTTCGTCGCGGGGATCGTCGCCTCCGGGGCGCTCGAGTCGCAGCTGCATGGTGAGGGCCCCGTCCCGACGTCGATCGTGGTCACCTTCTTCGTGCTCAACGTGCTGGGCGTCTCGGCGACCGTGTACCTGGTCCTGCAGTACTTCATCAGCGAGCGCGAGCGGATCCTGGCCGCGCTCCAGGCCGAGGAGGAGCGCTCCGAGCGCCTGCTGCTGAACGTCTTGCCCGCGCCGATCGCCGCGCGGCTCAAGCAGACGCCGGGCATCATCGCGGACGCCTTCGACGACGTGACGGTCCTGTTTGCCGACATCGTCGGCTTCACGCCGTTCGCCGACAGCCGATCGGCGCCCGAGGTCGTCGCCGTGCTCAATCAGGTGTTCTGCGCCTTCGACGAGCTGGCCGACCGCCACGGCATCGAGAAGATCAAGACGATCGGCGACGCCTACATGGTCGTCGCGGGGCTGCCGGTCCCCCGCCCGGGTCACGAGCTGGCGATCGCCGAGATGGCGCTCGGCATGTGTGACGAGATCGACCGCTTCCGCAAGGACACGGGCATCGAGCTGGCGATCCGGGTGGGCATCGACAGCGGGCCGGCGGTGGCCGGTGTCATCGGACGGCGAAAGTTCAGCTACGACGTCTGGGGCAACACGGTCAACATGGCCAGCCGCATGGAGAGCCACGGTGTGGCCGCCGGCATCCAGGTCACGCAACGGGTGTACGAGCGACTGTCCGAGCGCTATGAGTTCCGCGAACGCGGCGTCGTCGAGGTCAAGGGCAAGGGCCCGACCATGACGTACCTCCTGACCGGCCCGCGCGAGCGCGTCGGGACGACCGCTGCCGCTGATGGTTGTGTGCGCGACGACACCTTGACCGGTGATGCGCGACAACTCGGCTTCCGGTAGTTGGGTTCGAGGGACTCAGCGATGAGCTCGAGCAGCGGTGTCAGCCATCCGGTGTTCGCCCGCCTGTATCCCCGCATGCAGCGCACGGCCGCCAAGCGCGGTGAGAGCGCCCATCGCGTCCGCTTGCTCGAGGGCCTTCGCGGCCGAGTCTTCGAGATCGGCGCCGGCCACGGCTCGAACTTCGAGCACTACCCGACGACGGTGACCGAGGTCGTCGCCGTCGAGCCGGAGCCGCGGCTGCGCGTGGAGGCCGACCGCGCCGCGAAGAACGCCGCCGTGGCGACGACAGTCCTTGCCGGCGTCGCGGAGCGGCTCCCGCTCGACGACCAGTCCGTCGACGCCGCGGTCGCCTGCCTGGTTCTCTGCACCGTCCCGGACCTCGCGGCCGCTCTGCGTGAGATCGGCCGCGTCCTGCGCCCGGGCGGCGAGCTCCGGTTCTACGAGCACGTGATCGCCGACGGTCAGCCGCTGCGTTCGGTCGTCAAGTTCGCGCAGGCGACGTTCTGGCCGCGCATCGTGGGCGGCTGTCACCCGGCGCGCGACACCGCCGCGGCGATCCGCGGCGCCGGCTTCGAGATCGAACGCTGCGAGCGGTTTCCGTTCCGGGCCGGCGCGCTCGATCCGCCCGTCCCCCACATCCTCGGCATCGCCAAGCCCTCCTGAGGGCTCAGCCGCCGCCGCGCACGCGACGCAACCGGACAGCGACGTCGAAGCCCTTGACCTGTTCGACGTCCACGGGCTCTCCGTCGAGCCCCGCGGCGGCGACCGCGGCGGCCGTCGCGACGAGCTCGCACGGCGCGGCGAGCTTGACCGCGCGGGCCGCCAGGTTGACAACGGGGCCGAACACATCACCGTCGCGCAGCAGCACGTCGCCGCCGGCCAGCCCGGCACGGGTCTGGGGCACCCGCGGGTGCTCGGCGAACGCCGCGGCCAGCTGCAGTGCGATGGCGCAGCCCGCTCGCTCGTCGGGCGCGGTGTAGAGGATCTCGTCGCCGATGAGCTTGACCACGCGGCCACCGCACGCCGTCACCGCATCGGCCGCCTCGTTCTCGAACTCGGTGAGCACGGCGCCGAGCTCGCGCG
>VAWY01000236.1 GCA_005888335.1 Actinomycetota bacterium | reverse complement strand
GTGGAACGTGACGTCATCGGCTGGAACGCCGTGGACGCGGCCCTCGGCCTCCGCGAGCACCTCGAAGACCGCGTGCGCGCGAGAGCGCGCGCGCGGCGGCATGTCGCTGCTGTCGATCAGGGCTCGGATGTCGTTCAGCTTGCGGTGGATGTGCTGAGGCGGGCAGGTCACGCCCAGCAGCGACGCGTCGACGCCGCCGCGCTTGACGCGGTCGACGCAGCCGTCGATGCCTTCGACGGGCGGCAGGCCTGAGCGGAGCGCCTCGAGCGGCGCGCCGGCGTCGACGAGCGCCGCGAGCAGCATGTCGCCGGCGACCCCGCCGACGCAGTCGAAGTAGACGATCTTGGTCACGCCGACCGGCGCCGCACTCGTCATGTCGCTGGCCAGGTCGTTCGGGCCGATTCCCTCGATGACCCTCGGCGCGGTCGGCACCGGCGCCGGTTCGCGCGATCCCGACGCCGTTCCGAACGTGGTCCGCGCCGTGATCGGAGAGGACAGCGCGGACGTGGCCGTCGGGCACGCATCCGTGATCGAGACGAACCTCGACGACTTCCTTCCCGAGCTGGTCCCCGACGCCCTCGACGCGTGCTTCGCCGCCGGCGCGCTCGACGCCTGGACGGTGCCTGCGGGCATGAAGCACGGCCGCCCGGGCTTCGTGCTGTCGGCCATCGCGCGCCCCGGCGACGAGGATTCCGTCGCGCGGGCGGTGCTCCGTCACACGACCGCGCTCGGCGTGCGCATCTCTCGCGCAGACCACCGCCGCGAGCTCGCGAGAGCGTGGCGCACCGTGGAAGTCGGCGGTCATCCCGTGCGGGTCAAGCTCGGCCTCCTCGATGGTCAGGTCGTCAACGCCGCGCCCGAGCACCGCGACTGCGTCGCCGTGGCGCGAACGACCGGGCGCACGGTCAAGGCGACGTGGGTGGCGGCGCTGTCCGCGGTGCAGGACCTCTGAGCACGGGCCGATGCGCCGAGTCAGCGATCTGTTCACCGAGGGCGAGCGCCGCACGCTCGCCGTCCTGTTCGCGTCCGTCGCGATCCTTCACCTCGCGGGTTGGACCCTGTGCTTCGCCTCGTCCGACCGCAGCCCGGCGTACCTGGGCCTCGGCTGGCTTGCCTACTCGCTCGGGATGCGGCACGCGTTCGACGCCGACCACATCGCGGCGATCGACAACGTCACGCGCAAGCTCGGGGGCGACACCGATCGGCCGCCGCTCAGCGTCGGGTTCTTCTTCTCGCTCGGCCACTCGAGCGTCGTCCTCGCGCTCGCCGCCGGCCTCGCGCTCGCCGCCGCGTGGACGACGGGGCATGTTGGCGGGTGGGCCCACAGCGGCCAGAGCTTCGCGAGCGTGGTGTCGGGCGGCTTCCTCCTGCTGGTGGCCGTCATGAACCTCACCTCGCTCATCGCGGTCCTCTGCGGCGAGAGAGACCTCGCAGCTGCGGTCACAGCGCGGGGGCCGATGACGCGGCTCCTCGCCCGGCCGCTCGGCGTCGTGCGTCGCCCCTGGCACATGTACCCGCTGGGGCTTCTGTTCGGACTGGGGCTCGACACGGCGGGCGAGGTCGTGCTGCTGGCGCTCAACGCGGGCGTCGCGAGCCTGCCCGCCCCGGCGGTGCTCGCGCTGCCGCTCCTCTTCGCCGCGGGCATGTGCGCGCTCGACACCGCCGACGGCGTCCTCATGAGCCGCGCGTACGGCTGGGGCTTGGGCCGGCCCGTACGGAGGCTGTTCTACAACGTCGCCGTCACGGCGTGCTCGGTCTTGGCGGCGCTGTCGATCGGCGTCGTGCAGCTGCTCGGTCTCGGCGTCGACCTCGAGGTCACCGGCTACGCGCTCGCGGGCGCGTTCCTCGCGATGTGGGTCATCGCGGTGGCGACGTGGCGCCTCACGGACATGGAGCGACGGTGGGAGGCGCGACATGGCGTCGCCTGACGGCCTCGGACTCGGACCGACGCTCGATCTCGAGGCGCTCGCGACCTGGATGCAGGCTCAGGGCCTCGGCGAGGACGCGATCACGAACGTGCGCCAGCTCGGCGGCGGCACGCAGAACATCGTGCTGCGCTTCACGCATGCGGATCGCGATTACGTGCTGCGCCGACCGCCGGCGCACAAGCGCGACGGCAACGACGAGACCATGCGTCGCGAGGCGCGGATCCTCGCCGCGCTCGCGGCGTCGGACGTCCCCCACCCGCGGCTGATCGCCGCGTGCGCGGACACCGAGCCGCTCGGGGCGGCGTTCTACCTGATGGAGCCCGTCGACGGCTGCAATCCCATCGAGCGCCCTCCCGACGCGGCGGCGCGACGCGACTTCGGGCTGGGCATGGTCGATGCGCTGGTCGCGCTCTCCGCAGTCGACGTCGACGCCACGGGTCTCGGCGACCTCGGGCGGCGCGACGGATGGCTCGAGCGGCAGGTGGCGCGCTGGACGCGCAGGCTGGAGCGCTACGCCCAGGCGCCGGGATACGTGCCGCCGGGCGGCCCGCTCACCTGGGAGATCGCGGGATGGCTGGAGCGCCACCGGCCGCTGACGTGGCGGCCGGGCCTCGTCCACGGCGACTTCCACATGGCCAACGTCATGGTCGAGCCCAGCAGCGGGAGCGTCGCCGCGATCGTGGACTGGGAGCTGGCGAGCGTCGGCGATCCCCTGCTCGACCTCGGCCAGCTGCTCGTGACGTGGCCGGCCCTCGCGGGCGGCGCTGGCCTCTTCGAGCACCTCGAGGGGCTGCCGTCCCCGTCTGAGCTGATCGAGCACTACGCCACGCGCTCGGACCGCGATCTCGAGGATCTCGAATGGTTCTACGTCCTCGCCGGCCTGCGGCTCGGGGTGATCCTCGAGGAGACCTACGTGCGCGCGCTCACCGGGAAGGTGCCGCTCGATCTCGGTGAGCGCTTCCGGAAGTACGCGTTGAACCTCTTCACCGCCGCACGCGACCTCTGCCTGTGACAGGAGCACCGATGTACAGCTTCGAAACCGATCCCGACTACCAAGCCAAGCTCGACTGGGCCGCCGACTTCGTCGCCACGGAAGTCGAGCCGCTCGACCACGTCTTCCCGAACCCGTTCGACCGCGGCGACGAGGCGGCGATGGCGGTCGTGCGACCGCTGATGGAGCGGGTGCGCGAGCAGGGTCTGTGGGCCTGCCATCTCGGTCCCGAGCTCGGGGGCCCCGGATACGGGCAGGTGAAACTGGCCTTGCTCAACGAGATCCTCGGCCGCTCGGAGTGGGCGCCGGTCGTCTTCGGCTGCCAGGCGCCCGACTCGGGCAACGCCGAGATTCTCGCCCACTTCGGGACGCCCGAGCAGAAGGCGCGCTACCTGCAGCCGCTGCTGGACGGCGAGTTGGTGTCGTGCTTCTCGATGACCGAGCCGCAGGGCGGCTCGGATCCGCGGCTGTTCACGGCAAGCGCGCGTCGCGACGGCGACGACTGGGTCCTCAGCGGCGAGAAGTGGTTCGCCACGAACGCCCTGGAGGCCACGTTCTACGTGGTGATGCTGATCACCGACCCCGACGTGTCGGTGCATCGCGGCGCCTCGATGTTCCTCGTCCCCGCCGACACACCGGGGCTCGAGGTCATCCGCAACGTCCAGCTCGCCGGCGCGCATCCCGGCCGGTCGAGCCACGGGTACCTGCGCTTCAACGACGCCCGCGTCGGCCCGGACGCCCTGCTGGGCGGCGAAGGGCAGGCATTCGCCATCGCGCAGACGCGCCTGGGCGGCGGGCGCATCCACCACGCGATGCGGACGATCGGTGCCGCGCAGCGGGCCTTCGATCTGATGTGCGAGCGCGCGGTCTCGCGGCGCACGCACGACGGGACGCTCGCCGATCTGGGCATCACCAAGCAGAAGATCGCGCAGAGCTGGATCGAGATCGAGCAGTTCCGGCTGTTCGTGCTGCGCACGGCGTGGCTGATCGACAAGTACAACGACTACAAGGTCGTGCGCAAGGACATCGCCGCGGTCAAGGCGGCGATGCCCGATGTGCTGCGCAACGTCGCCCAGCGCGCGCTGCACCTGCACGGCTCGCTCGGCGTGTCGGAGGAGATGCCGTTCGGCAGGATGCTCATCGAGGCCGAGTGGCTGGCGATCGTCGACGGCCCGACCGAGGTCCACGAGATCACCGTCGCCAAGCAGTTGCTCGCGCGCTACGAGCCGGCCGACGAGCGCTTCCCGAGCGGGCACCTGCCGAAGCTGCGCGAGGCGGCGCTGGCCAAGCTCGGAGCGGCCGCGCATGCCTGAGCTCGACCTCACGGGCAAGGTCGCGGTCGTCACCGGCGGCAGCCGCGGCCTCGGCCGCCAGATGTCGCTTGCCTTCGCGCGCCACGGCGCCACCGTCGTCGTCGCGAGCCGCAAGGCCGACGCGTGTGCGGTCACCGCCGAGGAGATCACGCGCGAGACCGGGCAGGAGGCCATCGGCCTCGGCTGCCACGTCGGCGACTGGGCGCAGTGCGACGCGCTTGCGGACGCCGTCTACGAGCGCTTCGGCCGCGTCGACGTCCTGGTCAACAACGCCGGCGCGTCCCCGCTGTATCCGTCGCTCGCCGAGATCAGCGAGGAGCTGTGGGACAAGGTCCTCGCCGTCAACCTCAAGGGCGCCTTCCGGCTCTCCGCGCTGATCGGCACCCGCATGGCCGCCGGCGACGGCGGCTCGATCATCAACATCTCGAGCATCGGCTCGATCGCGCCGTCCGCGCACGAGCTGCCGTACGCCGCCGCCAAAGCCGGCCTCAACAGCCTCGCCGGAGGCATGGCTCGCGCGTTCGCGCCGCACGTCCGCGTCAACACGATCGTGGCCGGGACGTTTCTGACGGACATCAGCAAGGCCTGGGACATGGACGCGTTCGAGCGCTTCGCCGAGACCCGCATCCCACTCCAGCGCGGCGGGCGCCCGGAAGAGATCGTCGGCACGGCGCTCTACCTCGCGAGCGACGTCTCCAGCTACACCAACGGCGCCGCGATCGTCATCGACGGCGGGATGACCTCCTCACGATGAAGCGTGTCGCGATCGTGGGTGCCGGCCCCGCCGGCTTCTACTCGGCCGAGCAGCTGGTGAACGCCGGCTTCGAGGTGGACCTGTACGACCGGCTCCCGACGCCGTTCGGGCTCGTGCGCGCCGGCGTCGCGCCCGACCACCCGAAGATCAAGAGCGTCACGCGCGTGTACGAGAAGACCGCTCGCCACCCGGCGTTCCGCTACTTCGGCGGCGTCGAGCTGGGTCGCGACGTCACGCGCGAGGACCTGCTGGAGCGCTACCACGCGCTGCTGTACGCGTTCGGGACGGCGACCGACCGCCGGCTGGGCATCCCCGGCGAGGATCTCGAGGGCTCGCACGCGGCGACCGAGTTCGTCGCCTGGTACAACGCCCACCCGGACGCCGCCGACCATGCGTTCGACCTCAGCGTGCGGCGCGCGCTCGTGATCGGCAATGGCAACGTCGCGCTCGACGTCGCGCGCATGCTCGTGCTCGCCGAGGAGGAGCTCGCCCCGACCGACACCGCCGACCAGGCGCTGACGGCGTTCGGCGAGTCGGGCGTGCAGGAGGTCATCGTCCTCGGCCGCCGCGGGCCCGCGCAGGCTGCGTTCACGACGCCGGAGCTGCGCGAGCTCGGCGAGCTCACGCAGGCCGACGTGATCGTCGACCCTGCGCAGCTCGAGGGCGTCGAGGAGCCCGCGGACACCACCGCCAAGCGCAACCTCGAAGCGCTGCGCGACTACGCCGCGCGCCAGCCGTCCGGCAAGC
>VAWY01000235.1 GCA_005888335.1 Actinomycetota bacterium | reverse complement strand
GCCGCCTCGAGGAGGAGCCGGTCCGCCTCCGGGTCCATCTGGGCGCCAGGACGGCGGCGGGGGGCGGGCTCGGCGGTCACGTTCGCGAACTGTAATGGACACGTGCTGTAGCGCCAAGCTACGGTCCGTAGCGCTACACGGTGTAGCGTCATCCGGCTCGCGTTTCGTCAGGAGGGCTTGTCAGCCATGCATCGTTTCGAGTTGCAGGGAGCCACCGCCGTCGTCACGGGCGCCTCGCGCGGCGTCGGCCCGCACATCGCCGCCGCGCTCGCGGAGCGCGGGGCGAAGGTCGCGCTCGTCGCCCGCCGCGAGGAGGGCCTCGCCGCGGTCGCGCGCGATCTCGAGCGACGGGGCGCGACTGCGCTCGCCGTGCCGGGCGACGTGACCTCGGCCGAGGACCGGCGTGAGGTCGTCGAGATCGTCCAGCGCAGCTTCGGAAGCATCGACGTGCTGGTCAACAACGCCGGCGGGGACCCGCAGCGCCAGTTCCACAACCTCAGCGAGGACGAGCTTCACGCGGTCGTCGAGCTCAACCTCGTCAGCTCGCTGATCCTCTCGCGGCTCGTCTTGCCGGGGATGCTCGCGCGCGGCCGCGGCCACATCGTCAACGTGTCCTCGATGGCGGGACGGACGTCGTTTCCGCTGACCGAGGCCTACGCGGCCGCCAAGGATGGGCTGATCGGCTTCACCAGGGTCCTGCGCGGCGACTACCGCCGCAGCGGGGTCAGCGCCTCGACACTGATCCTCGGGCCGGTCCGCGACGCAGGCGTGGGCGTCCGGACCGCCGAGGAGGTCGGCATCAAGCTGCCGCCCCGCGCGTTCACGGTCTCCCCGCGGGCGGTGAGCAAGGCCGCCGTCCGGGCGATCGTCAAGGACAAGCCGGAGGTCGCCGTGCTGCCCGGCCCGGGACGAGCGATGCGGGCGATCATGGACCGATTCCCGGGGATGGGCCCGTCGATGAACCGCGTGACCGGCGTCGAGAAGACGATGCTGACCGTGGCGGGGTTTCGCGAGCGCGAGGCTCGCCTGGCCGCCGCGGAGGGCGATGAGGCCGCAAGGACGGGGACGAGAGCTCGCACCGGGCCCGCGGGCCCGGCGTGAGGACTAGGTTTCGACGCAAGGTGTCGCACCTTGCTGGACGCGGTGCTACACTTCAGGTCCGTGCCCACCTCCCGCCCGCGTTACACCGTCACCGACACCGGCGACCTGTCAGAGATGCTCGACCTCGCGCACCGGCGCTGGCCCGATATCGATGACCGCCGGCAGCTGCTGTTGCGGCTTGCCGCGGCCGGACGTGACGCGATCGCCCCCGACGTGGATGCCGTTCAGCGCGAGCGGCGGCGGCAGCGCCAGCGTGATGCGCTCAGCCGTGCCGGCCGACTCGTCGATCCCGCCGAGTTGCTCGCCGACACGGCGTGGCGGTGAGGCTGCTCCTCATCGATAAGTCCGCCTACGTCCGCGGCGTGGTGCAAGCGGGCGATGAAGACGAGCTGTGCCTGTGTGCCATCACGCGCCTCGAGCTCCTCTACAGCGCTCGGTCGATAACTGACTACCGCGCTCTCGAGGATGACCTTGCGCAGTTCCGCGACCTGCGCATGGACGCCGAGACCTTCGCCATCGCGCTCGGGGCTCATCGCGAGCTCGCCGCCCGCGGCCAGCATCGCGTCGCTCTTCCCGACCTGCTCGTCGCGGCGTGCGCCCAGCAACACGCAGCGGGCGTTGTGCACGTCGATCGCCACTACGAGACCCTCGCCGGGGTTCTGGCCTTCACGCCGCTGCGGGCGTAGGAGCGTCTCTGGGACGTCGGTCGCGGCGCCCCTCAGGTCTTCTTCGGCGGCTCCTCCTCGACCGGCGGCGGCACGTCGCGGCCGGGCGTGCTCTCGCCGGGCGCGAGCGGGTCGCCGTGCGGCGCCGTGGTGGCGGACTCCTGCGGTGACGGGGCGTCGGGCGCGCCGGCCTCGAAGGTCGGCGACTTGCCGCCGTCGTCGTCGGACTTGACGGCCCCGAGGTGGCGCTCGGTCTCGGTGCCCGGGCCCGCCGCGTAGCCGGTCTCGCGCGTGCCGCCGCTCCAGTCGGCGGCCGTGGCCGGCGGCGGCGCGTACGTCTGAGCGGGAACCTCGCGGCGGCGGCGCAGGCAGCGGACGATGGCGGCGACCGCGCCGGCGGCGGCCGCGACGAGCGCGATCCGGATCACGCGCTGCGCGCGGCGCACGAAGCGCGCGACGCGTAGGCCGAGGCGGATCCACGGCCAGGCGCGGATGACCTTGCCGACGATCGTGCGGGGCTTGCGGCGGCGGCGGAGGGCGACGTTCATGGCCCCGCGCCTACCCACGGCTTGGCGCGCTCAAGCGCGCGCCGCCACGTGCGGCCGCAGCCACTCCACGGTCTGCGCGATGCCCTCCTCGATCCCGATCCGCGCCTCCCAGCCGAGCGCCCGCCGCGCCTTCTCGACGCTCGGCCAGCGGCGCACGACGTCGACCGCGAACGTCGGCTCGTGCGCCAGCGCGAAGGCCTCGGGATCGCGGCCGCAGGCGCGCCAGATGATCCGGGCGATGTCGGCGATCGTGCGCTCGTCACCGGCCGAGATGTTGAAGTCCTCGTTGAGGCCGGCCGGAGAGGCCATCGCAGTGGCGATCCCGTCGGCGATGTCATCGATGTGGGTCAGCGTCCGCGTCTGGGTGCCGTCGCCGAAGATCGGCAGCGGCGCGCCCTCCGGGAGCGTCAGGCACTTGCGGATCAGATCCGGCACGGCGTGGGCGATCCCCGGCTCGTCCTCGGGCATCTCGCCCGGGCCGTAGGCGTTGAACGGGCGGCAGATGGTGAACGGCAGGCCGTGCTCGTCGTGGGCGGCGCGGCAGTAGACCTCGCCGGTGAGCTTGGAGAAGCCGTAGGCCGACAGCGGCACCGGGCAGTCCTTCAGGTACTCCTCGGGCGTCGGGTAGACCTCGGCGCGCTCGAAGACCATGCTCGAGCTCACGTAGACGAAGCGCTCGATGTCCTGCGAGTCCAGCGCCGCGCGGAACACCCCGTTGTAGAGGCCGTTGTTGACCTCGGTCAGCGTGAACGGCAGCCGGTGGAAATTGGCGATCCCGCCGACGATCGCCGCCAGGTGGACGACGTGCGTGCAGCCGGCCATCGCCGCGCGCGCCACCTCGACGTCGCGCAGGTCGCCGGTGTGCACCTCGCAGCTCTCGCGCATCCACTGGGGAGCCTCGCGCTGATCGCTGACCCGGACCTCGAACGCTGCGTCGCGCAGCAGGCGGCGCACCACCGCGGCGCCGATGGTGCCGGCGCCGCCGGTCACCAGGACGCGCGTCACGAGGACGCGACGAGCGCGGCGACCTCCGCCGCGTAGGCGAAGACCTGCCCGGCGCCGAAGCAGTTCCAGGGGTCGACGACCAGGACGTCGTCGCTGGCCAGCTCGCGGACGCGGGCGAGCGTCTCGCCGCCGCAGTACTCGGCGTGGTTGGTGGCCACGACGACCGCGTCGGCGTCGCGGACCGCGTCCTCGAAGGACTGCGTGACGGTCCGCACGCGCGGGTCGTGGACCGCGATGTCGGCGAGCTCGCGCTCGAGCAGCCGCACGAGCTTGTGCGACAGCGAGTCGCGCTCGTCGTCGGTGCCCGCCTTGAAGGCCAGGCCGAGGACGGCCACCTTGCGGCCGGCCAGCGAGCCGCCCAGGCGCCGGCGCAGGCCCTGCACCAGAAACAGCGGCACGCTCTCGTGGACGCGCGAGACGGCGAGCAGCATGCCGGGGGCGTTCGAGCGCTCCTCGCTGAACGTGAAGTCCTTGCGCAGGCACGTCCCGCCGGTCAGGCCCGGCATGGCCATTCCGCCGCGCGGATAGTCGCGGTTGATGAGGTCGATGACCTCGAAGACGTTCGCCCCGTACTGCTCGCAGTCCATCATCAGCAGGTTGGGCAGCGCGAAGGTCGCGTAGCGCAGGATGTTGGTCCAGATCTTGGCGAGCTCGGCCTGGACCGGGGTGGTCTGGACGATCGGCGCGTCGAAGCAGCCGAACAGCCGCCCGACGACCTCGCCGGAGCGCTCGCCGACGCCGCCGACGATGCACGGCAGCGTGTCGATCTCCTCCAGGAACCTGCCGGCGGCGATCCGCTCGGGCGCATGGGCGACGAAGACGTCCTCGCCGGGCGTGAAGCCGCGGTGCTTGGCCAGGTAGCCGGCGACGAACTCGGTCGTCCCGGGCGCGATCGTCGAGCGCAGGACGAGCGAGGAGCCCTCGCGCAGCACGGGGAGCAGGTCGTCGAGCGCGCTGCGGATGTCGCGCAGGTCGATCTCGATGTGCGACAGGGCCGGCGTGCCGATCGTGATGACGATGTGGCCGGCCTGGGCGGCGTCGCTGACGCGGTCGCTCAGCGCGAGCTCGACGCGGTCGAGCAGCTCCTGGGCGCCGGGCTCGTCGAAGGGCATCCGCCGGTCGCGCAGCGCGGCGAGGCGATCGGGGTCGCGATCGACGCCGAGTACGCGCAGGCCGCGGTCGGCGAAGCACAGGGCGAGCGGCAGGCCGACGCGGCCGAGGCCGACGACGGCGACGTCGTGGTTCACCGCAGGCGCTCCCGCACCAGCTGGCCCGCGAAGGCGCGCAGGAAGAGCGGGTTGTAACGCACGTAGCGCCGCCACAGGCGCCGCGGCTCCTGCGCCAGGCGGAAGCTCCACTCAAGCCCGGTCGCCTGCATCCAGCCGGGCGCCTGGGGCACCAGGCCGGCGTGGAAGTCGAACGCGGCGCCGACGCCGGCGAGGATCGGCGCCTCGAGGCGGTCGCGCATCGCGGCCATCCACTTCTCCTGCTTGGGCTGGCCGGTGCCGACCCAGACGACGTCGGCGCGCGAGCGGTTGATGTCGGCGACGACCCAGCTCTCCTCCTCGGCGGTCAGCGGCCGGAAGGGCGGCGAGTAGCCGCCGACGATGCGCAGCCCGGGGTAGAGCTTGCGCAGCGAGAGCGTCAGCTGCACGAGCGCGCCCTGGTTGCGCCCGCCGTAGAGGTACATCCGGGTGCCGGTCCGCGCCGAGCGCTCGCAGTACTTCGCCATCAGGTCGGGGCCGTAGACGCGCGAGGCGTCGCGGTGGCCGAGCGCCTTGAGCGCCCAGTGCAGCGGCTGGCCGTCGGGGACGGCGAGGACCTCGTCGCGGGCGAGCGCCGCGCGCGTCTCGGGATCCTCGGCGGCGACCATGACGAGGTGGACCGCGGCGGCGGTGACGATCGCGCGCTCGCGGCGGGCGATCGCGGCGTCCATCCAGTCCATCGTGCGCTCGTAGTCGGTCAGCGCGAGCGGCATCCCGACGACCTCGGCGACCGGCGGCCGGGGGACATCGGCGGGCGCGGGCGCCAGCGGGCGCAGGCGATGGATGGATGACGTGCTTGGTTCCATAACGTGCGAGCCGCCGCGGCGACTGTAGGCATGACAACGGCGGAGCCGTGGGGAAGTCGCGCCGTTTCCGGCAGCCTGCGGGCCGCCCTGCCCGTCGGCCCAGGGTAGCTACCTGCGTTCTGAGCAGCCGAAACGCGGTTCCACCCCTACGCTCCCCGCCCATGGATCTGGGGTTCTGGGGCGGTCGGCGGGTGCTCGTCACGGGCCATACGGGCTTCAAGGGCGCGTGGCTGGCGCTGTGGCTGCACGCGCTCGGCGCGGAGGTCATCGGGGTCTCGCGCGGGGTGCCGACCGAGCCGTCGCTTTACGCGCTCGCCCGCGTCGGCGAGCTCGTCACGCAGGTCGCGACTACGACGCGGTCCGGGGCGCGGTCGCCGAGCACGGGCCCGAGGTCGTGCTGCACCTCGCCGCGCAGCCGCTGGTGCGCCGCTCGTTCGCCGACCCGCGCGAGACCTACGAGACCAACGTCATGGGCACGGTCAACGTGCTCGAGGCGGTGCGGCGGGCGGGCGGCGTGCGGGTCGTCGTCAACGTCACGTCGGACAAGTGCTACGAGAACCGCGACTGGGAGTGGGGCTACCGCGAGGACGAGCCCAAGGGCGGCGCCGACCCGTACTCGAGCTCGAAGGCGTGCTCGGAGCTCGTCACCGAGGCCTACCGGCGCTCGTTCTTCGGCGAGGCGGGCGCGGCGCGGCTCGCCTCGGCGCGGGCGGGCAACGTCTTCGGCGGCGGCGACTGGGCGGCCGACCGGCTCGTCCCCGACCTGATGCGCGCCGCCGAGGCCGGCGAGCCCGTCCGGCTGCGCCACCCCGACGCGATCCGGCCCTGGCAGCACGTGCTCAACCCGCTCAGCGGCTACCTGCTGCTCGCCGAGCGCGCCCACGCCGAGCCCGCCTGCGCGGCCGGTTGGAACTTCGGCCCGCCCGACGACGACGCCCGCCCCGTGCGCTGGATCGCCGAGCGCCTCGGCGTCGCCTGGGAGGCCGACCCCGGCCCGCACCCGCCCGAGGCGCGGGCGCTCAAGCTCGACTCGTCGCGGGCGCGCGGGCGGCTGGGCTGGCGCGCGCGCTGGGGGCTCGACGAGGGCCTGGCGGACATGCGCGCGGTGACGCTCGCCCAGATCGAGGCGTACGCGGCGGCGTGAGGGGCATGGCCGCCGCGCGGGGCGGGCTGGCGCGGGCCGCCGGCTACGCGGCGGGACAGGCGCTGTCGGTCGGCGCCGCGGCGCTGCTCTTCCGCCACCTCGGCGTGGTCGACGCGGGGCGCTACGTCACGGTCCTCTCGCTCGTCGCGGTCGTGCAGGGCCTCGCCGACGCCGGACTGAACATGCTGGGCACGCGCGAGCTCGCGGTGCTCGGCGAGGCCGAGCGCGCGGGGCTGCTCGCCCGGCTGCTCGGGTTGCGGCTCGCGCTGACGCTCGGCGGGCTCGCCGCGGCCGTCGCGTTCGCGCTGCTCGCCGGCTATGAGGCGGCGATGGTACTCGGCACGCTGATTGCCGGCGCGGCACTCACCGCGCTCGGGGTGCAGTCG
>VAWY01000202.1 GCA_005888335.1 Actinomycetota bacterium | reverse complement strand
GTCGGAGCCGGTGACTCGTTCGCCGTCGACGCAGCCGAGATCCGAGCGGGCCAGACGCTCTGGCTCGCCATCGGGGCGACGGGCCGGGACCCGCGGCAGTTCCCGGAACCGGACCGCTTCGACATCGGTCGCTCGCCGAACCGGCACCTTCAGTTCGGAATCGGCCCGCACTTCTGCATCGGCGCCGCGCTCGCGCGCGCGGAGATCCAGCTCGCGCTCGCCGGCTTGCTCGCCCGCTTTCGCCGGATCGAGCTCGCCACCGACAGCATCCATTGGCACGAGATCGCCGTCTTCCGCGGCCCAACGGCGGTGCCGCTCGCGCTCAGCCGTTAGGTCGGCGGCGCATCAGCTTTGATCTCGATCTGGCAATTTCTACGATTCGCATGTGAGCGAGACTCTTTCGAAGGAGGAGCTGGAGGCTCTGCACTGCTGGGAAGCAGATGATCAGGTCCCCGGCCGGCCGCAGATGACCGACTTCCGTCGCAGGTTGCGCTACCACCAGGCGCTGTGGCGTCAGGCGAATGGGCATCCCGTAGGCTCGCAGCCGATCGCGCCGAGACCCGTCGGCAAACCGGGTCGCCTCGTCGGAAGCCGCTTCCCGCTCGCCTACGCCCGAGAAACCGGCGCGAACTTCCTCACCGCCGGCGCGCTCGACGCGGCGAGGGAGCGAACGTCCATCGTCGAACCGCACCAGAGCTTCGATCACCAACGCCTGTGGGCCGACCTTCTCTGGTCGCCGGCGCTGACCTTCAACCTCTTCGGCGACCTGGCCTGCGACCTCGCGCTGGCCGACCGGGCCGTCCGCACCTGGTGGCCCGACGCACCTGGCACCGTGTGTGACGTGCGCTTCGCACACTCGCCCGGCCGCTTCGACTGGGCATACCTCGGCAGTCTCCGGGCGTTCGACGCGGCGTTCGTCCTCGACCTCGGCGACGGGACGCTGGGGATCGTCGGCGTCGCCGTGAACTATCACGAGCGAACCAAGCCGGCGATCGCGAAGCCGATCGGCCGCCCGCGACAGCGTGAGGTCGCCGAAAGGTCAGGCGTCTTCGCGCACGGAGCCGTCGACGCGGTCGACCGGACGGACCTGCTCGTGACGTCCCTCGAGCACCTGCTGCTGCTTTCGATGCCGCAACATGTGAGCGGACGATGGAGCTGGGGTCGCTATGCCGTCGTCTACCCCGCCGGCAACTCGGACTACGCCGACGCGTGCAGCCGGTACGCAGATCTGCTCACCGACCGATCGACCTTCTCCTCCGTGACCATCGAGGAGCTACTCGACGCCGGCGCCCTCCCACCGAAGACGGCCGCGGCGCTCCGCGAGCGGTACCTCTCGCCTACGACGTCGTCCCGCTCGCCGTCGCGGCGCGGTAGTGCGAGACCGCGAAGACCTGCCTGACCGCCGGCCGGCGACCGTAACGATCGCCGGCCGGCCCTCAGATCAGGCCATCACGGGAACGGCCGGCTGCCGCTCTCTGCCGCGGCCGGCGTAGACGACCGCAACGCCGAGCAGCAGGATCAGCAGGCCCACACCCGTCACGCCGAGCGCGACCGGTACGACGTGGTTGATGCGTCCGCCGACCTTGACGTCGGCGCTCACGCCAGACGAGCCGTCGGCGTTCATGAGGACGACGCGCCAGTCACCCGAGCGAAGACGCCAGCTGAGCTGTTGCTCGCCGCTACCCGACGTCGACGCGGCCCAGATCGAGCGGGAGGCCGGGCGTGCGGGCGATGCCGTCCCGGCGAGGTTCGTGTAGTCGACCGCGAAGGGGCCGTATTCCAGGTTTCGAATCTGGCTCCGGCTCACGTTGGCGAGATACGCGTCGACGTCACGCTTGTGCGCGATGCCGACGAACACGGGCTTGTTGCCGGAGGGCGACGCGGTGATGCGAGCGTGCCCGATGAGCCAGCGGGGAATGTCGCTGTCGACCTTCAAGTCCTCGGTCACGATCGCATGCGACGTCGTGTCGAACCGATGGACGCCACTCGAGATGTAGCCGCTGTCGGACTTGCCGGTCTGCCACAGTGCGGCGCCGCCGGCGGCGATGACGAGGGCGCCGAGAACGAGCACGATCGCCCCGGCGGTTGTCAGCGCGATCCTTCCTTTCGAGCTTGGAGTTGCAGTTTTCATTTCGGTCTCCTTTTGGGTTCGGACGGGCCCGGGCCAACGAGTGGCCCGGGCCCGATCTCTGAGTTCAGGCGGCGGCTGCCGCGGGGACGGGCGGCGCGTTGGTCTCAGCGGCGTGCTCGAGCTTCGGCAGCCACGAGAGCCACCGCGGCAGGTACCAGTTCCAGTCGCCGAGCAGCTTCATCGTCGCGGGCAGCAGCACTGCGCGGACGATCGTCGCGTCGATGAGCACTGCGGCCGCCAGGCCGATGCCCATCTCCTTGAAGTCGAGGAACGGGAGCGTCGCGAAGATGCCGAACGCACCCACCATCACGAGAGCCGCACTCGACACCGTGCCGGCCGTCGTCTTGATTCCGTGCGCGACGGCGTCCTCGGTCTTCATGCCGCGGTCGAACGCTTCACGCACGCGGCTCAGGATGAAGACGTGGTAGTCCATCGAGAGCCCGAACAGGATCACGAACATGAAGATCGGCAGCCATGAAGCGATGCCACCGTTCGAGCGGAAGTTGAGGATGTTCTCGCCCCAACCCCACTGGAAGATCGCGATCACGACGCCGTAGGCGGCGCCGACCGAGAGCAGGTTCAGCACGACCGCCTTGGCCGCGATCACGATCGACCGGAACGAGGCGAGCAGGAGCAGGAACGCCAGCAGCAACACGAAGCCGAACACGAGCGGCGCGGAGTGCTTCATCGCCGCGTTGGCGTCGTGCGACGCGGCAGTCCCACCGGTGACGGCGTAGTCCGTGTCCGGCAGCGTGCCGATCGTCGAGGGCAGGACGTCGCTCCGCAACACGGCGAGGGCGGCGTTCGACGTCTTGTCGACGCCGTTCCCGGCGAGCGAGATCGTGATCCGCGCCACGGTGTGCGACCCGTTGACCTCGAGCTGGACCGGCCCGTGCATCTGCCCGGACGCGAGCGCCTTGCCGCGGAACGCGTTGTAGGCGTTCTTGAACTCGGCGCTGTCCGTGGTGGGAGTCGTCACTGCGATGACAGCGGGATCGGCGGTACCCACGAACGCGTCCTGGATGCGGTCGAGCGTCTCGACCGTGGGCGCGTTGCGCGGCAGGCCGTCGATGCCCGACTGCGCCGTGTGGAGGTGAAGCACCGGCACCGCCATCGCGAGCAGCACCGCGGCAGATGCGGCGGCAGCGATCACCGGATGGCGAAGCGCCGGCGTCAGCACCTTCGACCACACGCGGTTCTCGCCGCTCGGGCGGCGCAGCCGGCCGAGGAACGGGATGCGGCCCTTCTCGACGCGGTCGCCGAGCTTCGACAGGAGCGCCGGCAGCACGGTGAGAGAGCCGAGCATCGCGATCGCGACGACCATGATCGTGCCGAGGCCGAACGAGCGGAACGTGCGGTCGCCGGAGAAGAACAGGCCGGCCATCGCGGCCATGACCGTCAGCCCGGAGATGAGGACCGAGCGGCCAGACGTCGCGGCCGCGGCCTCGAGCGCGGCCCGATGTCCGCGGCCGGCTGCACGCTCTTCACGCTCGCGCTTGAGGTAGAAGAGCGCGTAGTCGACGCCGACCGCAAGACCGATCAGGAGGACGACCTCCGACACGGACTGGTCCATCGGCATCAGCCGGCTGGGGAGCGACAGGAGGCCGATCGTCGCGAGCACTGCGGTGAGCGCGAGGAGGAGCGGCACGCCTGCGGCGACGATCGAGCCGAAGACGAGCACGAGGATCGCGAGCGTCAGCGGGATCGAGCGGATGCCGACCTGCGCGAGCTGCTTGTTGAACATCGCGTTGAGCGCCTTGTTGGAGCTCGCGCTGCCCGCCTCGCCGATGTAGAGGCTCGGATGACGCTTCGCCACGGCGGCGGTCGCCGTCGTGATCGGGTCGATGTTCTTCTGCGCGACCGTGTCGTTGCCCTTCATGTCCCAGCCGACGATTGCGGTGTGGCCGTCGGGGGAGACCTGGTCGGGATGCGCCGGATCGAGCGGCGAGCGAAAGTTTTTGATCGTCTTGAAGGGCGTGACCGTGGAGGTGACGTCAGCGATCACAGCGCGGAAGGCACGGTCCTTGACCGTGAGCGTCTTGCTCTGGATGAGCACGAACTCCGTCTGCGAGTCGGTCTGACCGAAGCCTGACCGCTTGAAGATCTCGTCGGCGCGGTGTGCCTGGCCGACGTTCTGGTCCTGCGTGCTGATCGTCTTCATCGGCAGCTGGAAAGCGATGCCGAAGGCGACGACGACGAACGCGAGCCAACCGAAGACTGCTGTCTTCCAGTGACTCGCACTCCAGCGACCCATGCGGGCCGCGATGTTGTTCGAGTGCTTCAGGGGGGACATGTGCTGCCTTTCGGTCGGTTTGCAGGTCGTTGCGAGCGTCGCACCGACACAGCCGAGCCGAAATGCGGAAGACGCGAGACTTGTGGTGCGGCTACCCGCACCCCTCGCGCGCGTCTACTGGCGCAGGTACGTGAGTACCGCAAGCACGCGGCGGTGATCCTGCTCTGCCGCGGGAAGCTGCAGCTTCGAGAAGATGCTCGTCACGTGCTTCTCGACCGCCCGGAGCGTGACGACGAGGCGCTCCGCGATCGCCTGGTTCGAGCGTCCCTCTGCCATCAGCTCCATGACTTCGCGCTCTCGCGGCGTCAACTGCGAGATCGGATCCTCGCCACGCCTGCGTCCGACGAGCCGCGAGACGACCTCCGAATCGAGCGCGGAGCCACCGTCGGCGACTCGCTTGACGGCCGCGGCGAACTCCTTCACATCGGAGACGCGATCCTTCAGCAGGTAGCCGACGCCTTCGGCGTTCCGCTGCAGCA
>VAWY01000201.1 GCA_005888335.1 Actinomycetota bacterium | reverse complement strand
GATGGTCGTGCGCTTCGTGCACGAGCGGATGCCCGCCGTGCCGGCGTAGAGACTCTCGGGACGATGCCGCGGCGACGAGCGCGTCCCCGTTTCGCGGCCGCACCGCGTGGGCCCGCAACGTCGCCGCCCCGCTTCGCGACTTCCTCAACAGCACGAGATCGTGAGCAGCGATCGCGTGTACCTCGAGTGGCGGGCCGAGGCGCTCGGCCTGCAGATGTCGGGCTCACCGCGTTGACGATCAACCCGAGCGGGCGGGTGCAGCATGTCGCGCTGCCCATCGGCCGTTCGAGGCGGTATCGCGCTTCTCCGAGGAACTGGGCGACCGACTCGCACCGACCGGCCGCGCGCGTCGCCGAGTTGCAAATCGCTACTACAGCCAATATCGTCGGGCGCCGTTCTGACCTCGAGACAAGAGAGGAAGCCTCCTATGGTCAACGCGAGCGGTGCGACGCAGGCAAAGGTTCGCTTCGTGCAGGACGGCGCGCTGGGGACGGTGACGCTCGACAGTCCGCCGCTGAACCAGATCGGTCAAGAGCTGCTCGCCGACCTCGTGGCGGCGATCGACCAGGTCGAGGCCGCGGACGGGATCCGCGCGCTCGTGCTGCGAGGCGAAGGGAGCGTCTTCAGCGCCGGTGCGGACGTGGCGCTGTTCGCCGGGATGGGTGCCGTGGAGATGCGCCCGATGATCGCCTCGTTCCTCGATCTCGGGCGCCGGCTGGAGCAGCTTCCGTTCCCGACCCTCGCCGCCGTGCACGGGACGTGCATGGCGGGCGGCTTCGAGCTCGCCTTGTTCTGCGATCTGATCTGGGCGGCCGAGGGGACGATGATGGGTCTGCCCGAGACGCGGCTCGGGATCGTCCCGCTGGCGGGCGGCGTCGAGCGAATGGCCGCGGGCGCTGCCGATTGGCGGAGAGCTGTACCCCGCGCAGGAGCTCGTGGCGTGGGGAGCGATCGACCGCGTCGTCGCCGCCGATGAGCTGCACGCGGCCGCCGAGCGGTTCGCCCGCACGCTCGCCGACGGCCCCACGCGTGCGTTCTCGGTGGTCAAGCAACTCGCGCACGCCTACAGGACGGACGGCGTCGATGGCGCCGACGCGCTGCTGCTCGACGCTGCGGTCGACCTGTTCGACACCGAGGACGCGCGCGGAGGCATCCAGACGTTCCTGCAGTCCGGTCCCGGCCAGGCCACGTTCGCCGGCCGCTGACCGCGGCCGGACACGCAGCGCGCGGCGTCATTCGATCTCGTTGCAAAAGACAACGAGACCATGTAGCTTTGCCGGCCCCTGAAGTGTCCCCCGCCACAGGAGAGGGTCCTTGCCTCAAGCCGGCGGTCACCGTCGAGCGCCACGGCCACCTGTTGCTGATGGGCCTCAACCGTCCCGCGAAGCGCAACGCCTTCAACCTGGCGATGATCGACCAGCTGGCGGCCGCCTACTACGAGCTCGAGAACGACGACGACATCCGCTGCGGGGTGCTGTTCGCGTACGGAGATCACTTCACCGGCGGCCTGGACCTTGCCGAGGTTGGCCCGCTGATCCAGGAGGGACGGCTCGACTTCTCGGCGCCGGGTCGCCGTGACCCGTGGCGCAAGGACGGCATCTGGACGACGCCGGTCGTCGCGGCGGTGCAGGGGTGGGTGATGACGCTCGCGATCGAGTTGCTGCTCGCCGCCGATATCCGGATCGCCGCCTCGGACGCGCGGTTCGCGCAGCTCGAGATCCGGCGCGGCATCTATGCGTTCGGCGGCGCGACGGTCCGCCTTCCGCGCGACGCGGGCTGGGGCAACGCGATGCGCTGGCTGCTGACCGGGGAGGAGTACGACGCCGCCGAGGCCTACCGGATCGGGCTCGTCCAAGAGGTCGTCGCACCCGGCCGGCAGCTCGACCGCGCGATCGAACTCGCTGCGATGATCGCCGAGAAGTCCGCGCCGCTCGGCGTGAAGACGACGCTCGAGTCTGCGCATCGCGGACGGATTGAGGGCGAGGCGGCGGCGTTCGCTCGTCTGGACGCCGATATGGCCGACCTCTTCGAGACGGAGGACGGCCGCGAGGGGCTCCGCTCCTTCGTCGAGCGCCGCGACGCGAGGTTCGTCGGGCGATGACCGACAGCCGGCAGTTCCGTCTCGCGGCTCGTCCGGTGGGCGAGGTCAAGGAGTCGGATCTCGAGCTCGTTACCAGGGCGGTCCCGGAGCCGGCCGAGAACGAGTTCGTCGTCGAGGTCACCCACATCTCGATCGATCCCGCCATGCGCGGTTGGATGAACGCGGGACGGTCGTACATCCCGCCCGTCGAGCTCGGCGAGGTGATGCGCGCGCTGACCGTCGGTCGGGTGGTCGCGTCCCGCCACGCGGCGTTCGCGATCGGCGACTTCGTGCACGGCACATTCGGCGTGCAGGAGCACGCGGTCTCGGATGGGACGAACGTGTACAAGGTCGACGTCACGGAGCGACTCTCTCCGGCGTCATACCTCGGCGTGCTCGGTATGACCGGGCTGACGGCGTACTTCGGGCTCCTCGACGTCGGTCGCGTCCAGGCGGGCGACACCGTGCTGATCTCGGGGGCGGCTGGCGCCGTCGGGACCGCCGCAGGACAGATCGCCAAGATCAAAGGCGCCCGCGCGGTGGGCATCGCCGGGGGTCCCGAGAAGTGCCGGATGCTCGTCGAGGACCTCGGCTTCGACGCCGCGGTGGACTACAAGAGCGGTGATCTCCGCAGGCAGCTGCGCGAGCAAACGCCCGATGACGTCGACGTGTTCTTCGACAACGTCGGCGGAGAGATTCTCAACCAGGGTCTCGCGCGGCTTGGACGGGGCGCGCGCGTGGTCGTGTGCGGGGCGATCTCGCAGTACAACACCACCGACGGCGTCGTCGGCCCGAGCAACTACATCGCGCTTCTCGTGGCACGCGCGTCGATGACGGGATTCGTCGTCTCGGACTACGCGAAGCGCTATCCGGAGGCGGTGGCCGAGCTGTCGAGCTGGGTGACTGCGGGACAGCTGCGAAGCGTCGAGGACACCGTCCGCGGTGACATCGAGATGTTCCCCGGCATGCTCGCGCGGCTGTTCAGCGGCCAGAACACCGGAAAGCTCGTCCTCGAGCTTGACGTGTGAGTCGGCCATGCACCTGACCGACGAGCAGCGCGACGTCCGAGATCTGGCCAGGCGCTTTGCCGAAGACGTGATCCGACCGGCGGCCGTCGCCGCCGACCGCGACCAGACCCTGCCCCTCGACGTGATCACGAAGGGCTGGGAGCTGGGCCTCACGAACCTCTCGCTCCCGGTCGGGCTGGGCGGCAACGGACTGCCCCTCGTCGACCAGTGCGTCGTGGCCGAGGAGCTCGCGTGGGGCTGCGCCGGGATCACGACGTCCCTGGCGGCGAACGACCTCGCGATGACCCCGGTGTTGCTCGGAGCGTCAGACGCGCTCAAGAAGCGGTATCTCGCGCCGCTCGCCGAGGCGCCGACCCTGGCGGCCTTCGCGTTGACGGAGCCGAGCGCCGGGTCCGATGTCGCCGGCCTGCGGACGGTCGCCCGCCGAACCGCCGGCGGACACGGCTACTCGATCAGCGGCGCAAAGCAGTTCATCAGCAACGGCAGTCACGCCGAGTGGTACGTCGTCTTCGCGAAGACGGATCCCGCGGCGGGGCACAAGGGCATCTCCGCGTTCATCGTTCCGCGCGCGGCCGGGGTCGTCGTCGACCGCAAGGAGGACAAGCTCGGCCAGCGCGCCTCAGACACCGCCGGGCTGTCGTTCGACGCTGTCGAGGTTCCCGCCGAGAACCTGATCGGGCAGGAAGGCCACGGCTTCTACCTGGCGATGGAGACCCTCGATCGCACGCGACCGACGGTCGCCGCCGCGAGCGTCGGGATCGCCCGGGCGGCGCTGGAGCACGCTCGCGACTACGCGCGCGAGCGCGAGCAGTTCGGCCAGCCGATCGCTGCGTTGCAGGCGATCCAGTTCCTCCTCGCGGACATGGCCACGGAGGTGGCCGCCGCGCGGTTGCTGACACACGAGGCCGCCCGGCTGACCGACAACGGCGCCGAAGACGCGAGCCTCATGTCGTCGCACGCGAAGCGATTCGCCGCCGACGCCGCCATGAGCGCATCGGTCAACGCGGTTCAGATCTTCGGCGGATACGGATACACGAAGGACTATCCGGTCGAGAAGCTGATGCGCGACGCCAAGCTGATGCAGATCTACGAGGGCACCGCACAAGTGCAACGCGTGGTGATCGCTCGGCGCGTGCTCGCTGGAGCAGTCGTGTGAAGCAGTCGTGTGAGCCACCCGCCACCTGACGGCACACCGTGTCGAAGAGCTGGACACCGAATGTGCTGGTTCTCGGCGTCGGCGGCCTTGTCGGCGAAGCCTGGATGACCGGCTTTCTTGCCGGCATGGAGGAGCGGACTGGTTTCGACCTGCGGGGCGCCGATGCCTATGTCGGCACATCGGCGGGTTCGATCGTCGCCGCGACGCTCGTCGCCGGAGTCTCCCCGCGCCGACCTGATCCGCTCGAAGCCCTTCGAACGGACGAGACGCCAAGGCGCCGGCTCGACGCGGCCTTCCGCCGGGCTCGGCGGGCGTCGTTCGAGGCGAGCTACCCGCTCGCGAACCTCGCCATCAACGTCACCGCACCCGCCGTGGCCGTGGCGCGCGCGGCCTTCCTCGCCTCGTTGCCACCCGGCAGCCGGTCGATGGAGGAGCTGCGTCATTACGTCTCCGAGCTCGGCTGCGAGTTCGACGGACGGCTTCGCATCGTCGCCGTCGACCAAGCGACCGGCAGGCGCGTGGTGTTCGGCGCACCGGGAGCTCCCTCGGCATCGGTCGTCGACGCCGTCCCGGCTTCCTGCGCCGTGCCGTCGATCTACGCGCCGGTGTCGATCGGCGGACGGCGGTACGTCGACGGCGGCGTCTGGAGCCCGAGCAACCTCGACGCCGCCGACATCGGCGCCGGGGACCGGGTCATCTGCCTGCTGCCGACGGGCGTGATGTCCCGCAGCCGGCGGACCGTCGTCCGGGGACTCGCAACCGCGCTCCACAGCAGGACCGCCGTAGAGGTCGCCGGCGCGCGCCGTCGCGGCGCCACCGTTCACGTCGTCACACCAGATGCCCGCGCGGCGCGGGTCATGGGCCCCAACCCCCTCGACCCAACTCGCCGCCCGCTCGCCCTCAGAGAGGGGTTCAGGCAAGCCATCGGCTCGCACGAAAGGTCCGAACATGCCTAGTCGCAGCCCCTCGATCGACCTGAGCGGCAGGGTCGCCGTGATCACCGGCGCGTCGAGCGGGATCGGCGCCCAGGCCGCGCGCGCTCTGGCAACGGCGGGCGCGACCGTCGCGTTGATGGCGCGACGCATCGAGCGGCTCGAAGCGATCGTCGGCGAGCTCAAGGCGTCCGGCGCAAGCGCGGCCGCGTACGGCGTCGACGTGACCGACGCGGAAGCGCTCAGAGCCGCTGCCGCGACGATCGAGGACGAGCTCGGTCCCGCCAGCATCGTCGTCAACAACGCGGGCATCATGCTGCCAACCGCCGCCAAGGATCTCGACGGCACGGACGCCCGGCGTCAGATCGATCTCAACGTGGCCGCGTTGAATGCGGTCATCGCCGCGTTCGTCGACCAGCTCGTCGCCTCGGCCGCCGCCCGAGGCGTCTCCGATCTCGTCAACACCGCCTCGGTCGCCGGCAAGGTCGTCTTCCCCGGCTTCGCGTCGTACGCGGCGAGCAAGGCGTATGTCGTCCACCTCGGCAACAACCTCCGCGCTGAGCTGGGCCGCAAGAACGTCCGCGTGACGACGCTCGAACCGGGCATCGTCGAAACCGAGCTTCAGGATCACATCGGCAACGACGAGGTGCGAGCGCGCCTCGCGGCGACCCGGGACCGGAT
This sequence comes from Actinomycetota bacterium, assembly GCA_005888335.1. The sequence continues at coordinate 1,428 of VAWY01000201.1, read as the reverse complement.
CGAATGGCTGAACCCCGCGGACGTCGCGGAGGTCCTGACCTTCGTCGTCAGCCGTCCCGCCCGCGTGAACCTCAGCGAGGTCGCGATCCTCCCGACCCAGCAGCCCAGCTAGTTGCAAAGTACGACTAGCTGCGTTAGCGTGCCGCGCCGCTGCCCGACCGGATGGAGAATCCGCTCATGCCGATGATCGACGTGTACGCCACCGCTGACACGTTCGCCGACAACCACCAGCTGGCGGTCGACCTCGCGACTGCCGTGATGACCGTCGAGCAGGTGCCCGACATCCCGATGTTTCGGAAGAACACGGCCGCCTTCGTCCACGACCTGCCGCCCGGCAGCCTGTCCAACGTCGACGGCGACGGCAACTACGTGCGCGTGCAGGTGCTCACCAACGCCGGCGCGCTCAATCGCGACAAGCAGCTCGCGATCGCACGGGAGCTCACCGACATCGTCGCCCGCGCAGCCGGCGACACGACGCTCGCGGAGCGCACCTGGGTGCTGCTCACCGAGGCGCCCGACGGCGGCTGGGGCCTCAACGGTCACGCCCACACGAACGCGGACCTCGTGGCCGCCGCCCGAGAGGCGATCGCCACGGCGAAGGCCGCCCGATAGCAGTCAGCCGGGCGACTCCAGACCATGTCGACGACCGTTCTCGATCGTTTCCGACTCGACGACAAGGTGGCTGTCGTGACCGGCGCCTCCTCCGGCCTCGGCGTGGCCTTCGCCAAGGCGCTCGCCGAGGCGGGCGCCGATCTCGTGCTTGCTGCGCGGCGTGCCGAGCGCCTCGAGCAGACCCGCCGGCTGGTTGAGGAGCGCGGCCGCCGCGCGATCGCTGTCGCCGCCGACGTCTCGCGGCCCGAGGACGCCCAGGCCGTCGTGGATGCCGCGACGGAGGAGTTCGGACGTGTCGACGTGCTGGTCAACAACGCCGGCAAGGGCACCGCCGTTCCCAGCACGCGAGAGACACCCGAGCAGTTCCGCGAGGTGATCGACATCAACCTCAACGGCTGCTACTGGATGGCCCAGGCGTGCGGCCGAGTCATGCAGCCCGGCAGCGCGATCATCAACGTCTCCAGCGTCGCCGCGCTCACCAGCGGCGGGCTCCCGCAGGCCGCCTACTCGGCCAGCAAGGCCGGGCTGATCGGCCTCACCCGCGACCTGGCGGTGCAGTGGACCGGCCGCAAAGGCATCCGCGTCACCGCGATCGCCCCCGGCTTCTTCCCGTCCGAGATGACCGACCAGTTCCCCGACGGCTACATCGACGGCCAACTGCCGCGCCTCCCCGCGGGGCGTCCGGGTGACCCGGACGAGCTCGCGGCGGCGGTCGTGTTCCTGGCCAGCCCCGCCGCGGGCTACGTCACGGGCACCACGCTGGTCGTCGACGGCGGCCTGACCGCGTTCTGACACGTTTTCAAGAGCAACGAGGCT
>VAWY01000130.1 GCA_005888335.1 Actinomycetota bacterium | reverse complement strand
CCGCTCAACGCGAGCGTGGCCGTGCACGTGCCGGCCTCCAACCCGGCGGGCGCCCCGGCGGCCCCGGCCCCGGCCCCGACGCCCGCGCCACCCGCCGCGACCCCGGCGAAGCCGACCCCCGCGCCGTCGTCGCCGGCCCAGCCCACGCCGGCCCCGGCGGCGCCGCCGAGCCCGGCCCCCGCGCCGGTCCACGCGCCGCCGGCGCCCGCACCACCGGCGCCCGCGCCGCTCGACGCCGGCCTCAACGTGACCGCGAGCGCTCCCCAGCCGGCGCCGGCGGCGCCGGCCCCGAGCGTCGGCGCGGATGGGCACGTCACCGCGAACGCCGGCCTGACCGACGCCATCGCCTCGCTCCCCGCGCTCCCGAGCGGCTGCCCGCTCGCCTGGCTGCCGTCAGCGCCGGTCGGCGCTCTGCCGGCGCTGGTCTCGCTGCCGTCCATCGGCTGCCCGGTCGGGCTGCCGGCGACGGCGCTCTCGCCCGGCGCCATCCCGGGCGTCGAGGCGGGCCTGAGCGTGCCGGCGGCGGCGGTCGTCAACGCCTGCCCGACCGCAGGCGCGCCGGCGCTCGGCCTCAGCGCCCCGGGCGCCGCGGCCATCGAAGCCACGACCATGGCGGCTTCGCTCGCCGCTCCGCTGGACGTGAGCGCCGACCCGGGGGCCGCGCTTCCGGCGCTCTGCGCCTGAACCGCCGACCCGACGACGGCGGCGCGCCGGCCGAGGCCACCCGGCCGGCGCGCCCGCCTGCCACGGGGTGGCTCGATCGGCCGGCGGGCAACTGTACGCTGCCGTGCCGATGAGCGCCGCCCCGCTGTCCGCCGAGGAGATCCGCGAGGTCAACACCCGCTACCACGACACGGCCGCCCGGAGCTACGACGCCAAATGGGGCATCGACTTCGGCGCCGAGGGCCGCCGCCAGGTGACGGGCAAGCTGGCCAAGGCGCTCGGTCGGGCCCCGCTCGGGCCGTTCGGTCGCTCGCTGGAGATCGGCGCCGGGACGGGCTACTTCACGCTCAACCTGCTGCGTGCGGGCGTCGTCAGCGAGGCCGTGGCCACCGACATCTCGCCCGGAATGCTCCGGACGCTGCGCGGCAACGCCGAGCGGCTGGGGCTGCCCGTCGACACGCGCGTCGCCGACGCCGAGGCGCTCCCCTTCCCCGACCAGAGCTTCGACCTCGTCTTCGGGCACGCCGTCCTGCACCACCTGCCCGACCTCGGGCGCGCGTTCGGCGAGTTCCACCGCGTCCTGCGCCCCGGCGGGACGCTCGTCTTCGCCGGCGAGCCGTCGCGGCTCGGCGACCGGATCGCCTCCGTGCCCAAGCGCGCGGCGACGGCCGCCGCGCCCGCCTGGCGCGCGCTCGTGCGCGCCCGCCCCGCCAGGCGCCCGGGCGGCCACGGCGACGCCGACGCCGCGCTCGAGCGGCACGTCGACGTCCACGCGTTCGCCCCCGGCGACCTGGCGCGCCACGCCCGGTCCGCCGGCTTCGAGGGCGTCCGCGTGCGCGGCGAGGAGCTGCTGGCGAACTGGTTCGGCTGGGCGAACCGCACGCTCGAGGCCAGCGCGGAGCCCGGCGAGGTGCCGTGGCTGTGGATCCAGTACGCCTACCGCGGCTACCTGCTGCTGCAGGACGTCGACCGCCGGCTGCTCGAGCCGCGCCTGCCCCCGGCGCTCTTCTACAACCTGATGGTCGCGGCGCGCCGGCCCTAGGCCGCGCGGCTCAGCTCAGGCAGCGACCCGCTCGTCCTCGCCGCGCGCCCGGCGCGCGTCCGCGACGACCTCCGCGACCCCGCGCTCGATCGAGCGCATCCCGCGGCTGGGCTCGGCGAGGGCGAACCCCTGGGCGAGCGTGACCCCGAGCGCCATGACCGCCTCGAGCTCCTCGGGGCGCTCGACACCCTCGGCGACGGCCTGCGCGCCGAAGCGCTCGGCCAGCGCGGCGAGCGTCGCGACGACCTCGGCCTTGCCCGGATCGCGGTCGACGCCGGCCACGACGCCGCGGTCGACCTTGACGTACTCGGGCCGCAGGGCGACCACGGCCTGGAGCCGCACGCCCGCGGTCCCGGCGTCGTCGAGGGCGACGCGCGCGCCCGCCGCCCGCAGCGGCGCGAGCGCTGCGCTCACCGCGCCGGCGTGCGCGGCCGCCGCCGGCTCGGCGAGCTCGACGACGATCGCGTCCAGGCGACCGGCGCGCGCGAACGTCTGCTGGACGGCGGTGCTGAGCAGCCCGGCGGGGGTGATGTTGACGGCGAGAAAGCAGCCCGCGGGGAGTGTCCGGCGGGCGGCGAGCGCGCGCCCCACGGCGAGGGCGTCCAGGCGCCCGGCGTTCCCGCGGCCGGCCGAGGCAAACCAGGCGTCGGGCGCAGCATGCGGCTCGACGTCGAAGCGGGCCAGCGCCTCATAGCCCGCGACCTCGCCGCTCGTCAGGTCGGCGATCGGCTGGAACTGCAGCCGCAGCCGCTGCGGCGCGAGCATCAGCTCGGCCAGCGAGCGGCGCGTGACGGGCGACGGGGAGGGACCGGGGGAGGACATGCCTCGGGGCCTATCGGCGGCTGGAGCCCGGCCCCTTAGCCGCAGAACAGCGCGGCCAGATCCTCGTCGGCATGCCCGCGCTCGATGGCCCGGGCCATCCGCTCGCGGACCACCGGGAGCAGGCCGAGCGCCTGGTCGTGGCGCACGGCCGCCTCGAGCACCAGGTCGGCGTCCTTGGCCGCCAGCGCGAGCGGGAAGCTGGCCGGCGTGAAGCGCCGCTCGATCATCGGCCGGCCCTTGACGTCGGCGTACGCCGGCCCGAGCGGGCCGCCGGAGATCGTCTCCAGGAACGTGGCGGGATCGACGTCGATCGCCTCGGCGAGCTCGATCGTCTCGGCCAGCGCGTCGACGAGCGCGAGCAGCCAGTGGTTGACGACGAGCTTCAGGCGCGTGCCGGCGCCCGCCTCGCCGAGGCGCAGCGTCCGCGAGCCGACGGCGTCGAAGACGGGGGCGCACCGCTCGAGCGCGTCGTCGGGCCCGGAGGCCAGGACGATCAGCTGTCCCTGCTCGGCGGGCTGCCTGGTGCCGAGGACCGGGGCGTCGACGAGCGGGACGCCGCGCGTGGCGCACTCGTGCGCGACGTCCTCGATGCCCGCGATGCCGATCGTGCTCATCTGACAGAGCACGCCACCGTCGCCGCCCATCGCGTCGAGCGCGCCGCCGTCGACGAGCACCGCGTGCACCGCGGCGGCGTCGGCGAGCATCGTGACGACCACCCCAGCCCCGCGGGCGGCCTCGGCGGGCGTGCCGGCGATCGCGATCCCGTCGGCGGCCAGCGGCTCGGCCTTCTCGCGCGTGCGGTTCCACGCGCGCACCTCGTGCCCGGCGGCGGCGATGTTGCGCGCCATCGGCGCGCCCATGATGCCCGTGCCCAGGACGGCGACGACCACGGCGGCGCAATCTACCGCCGGCGGCCATTTCCGAATGCCCCGCCAGGTCTAGACTCGCGGCCGATGGCTTCGGTCGAGCGCGACTTCCCGCTGTTCCCGCTGGGGCTCGTCGCCATCCCCACGGAGTACGTGCCCCTCCACATCTTCGAGGAGCGCTACAAGACGATGATCGGCGAGTGCCTGGACCGCGATTGCGAGTTCGGCATCGTCTGGCTGGCCGATGACGAGCTGAAGGGCATCGGCTGCGCCGTCACGGTGACGCGCGTGCTCGAGCGCTTCGACGACGGGCGGATGAACATCCTCTGCCAGGGCACGCGCCCGTTCCGGCTCGTCGAGCGCCAGGAGGGGCTTCCCTATCCGGCGGGGACGGTCGAGTTCCTCGACGACAAGCAGGAGTCGCCCGAGGCGGCGACAGCCGATCGCGCGCACACGTCGTACGCCGAGCTCGTCGAGCAGGCGACCGACAAGCGGCCCGATCCCGACGAGCTCGCGGCGATGGACGCCTACGCGATGGCGGCCACCGTCGACTTCGGGCTCGACGCCAAGCAGGGGCTGCTCGAGCTGCGCTCGGAGAACGCGCGCCTGCGCCTGGTCGACCGCCTCTTCCGCGCGGCGGCCAAGCGCCTGGACTTCATCGAGCGCGCGCAGGAGCGGGCGCGCTCGAACGGGAAGGTCCGCTTCGGCTGAGCCGCGGCGCGCGGCCGTCGGCCGCCAGCCACGAGCCGGCGAGGATGAGGGCCAGCCCGGCCGCCGTGCCCGCGGTGAAGGGCTCGTCGAGCAGCGTCACGCCGTACGCGACCGAGAAGCCCGGTGCGATGTAGGCGACGATCGACGCGCGGCTGGGGCCGACCTCGGCGTTGAGGACGTAGAAGATCAGGAAGGCGACGCCCGTCCCGCCCAGGCCGAGGGCGAGCAGCGCGGCGACGGTGTCCAGCCCCGGAGCGTGGCCGGGCGCGGCGAAGGGGAGCGCCGGGAGCAGGAACAGCGTGCCGAGCGACATGATGCTCGCCACCAGCCCCACCGCTGGCACGTCGGCGAGCCGGCGCTTGGCGACCAGCGCGCCGATCGCGTAGCCGAGGCTGGCGAGGAGGATGAGCGCGCCGCCGAGCAGGGCGTCGCCGCCGCCGAGGTCGACGCCGAAGAGCAGCGCCACGCCGACGATGCCCAGCGCGACACCGGCCAGGCCGAGCCGCGGCAGGCGCTCCTCGGGCACGAAGGCGCCGGCCAGGATGGCCGTCCAGATCGGCGCTGAGGCGACGAGGATGCCGGCCAGCGAGGACGGGATCGACTGCTCGCCGGCGGCGATGAGGAGGAACGGGCCCGCGATCTGCACCGCGGCGATCAGCGCCAGCGTGCCGAGGTGGCGGCGGGCCGGCGCGAAGGCCCCGCGGCGCGCGGCGACCGGCGCGAGGACGAGCGCGCCGAGCGCGGTGCGGGCGAAGACGAGCGCGGCCGGGCTGAGGTCGTCGAGGGCGACCTTGATGAACAGGTACGACGCCCCCCACAGCGCGGCGAGGAGCGCCATGAGCAGCCAGGCGCGTCGGTGCACCGTTCCAGGCTATGAGCGCCCGCCCTGGACGAGCCAATCGAATTGCTGATGGCAGCCATCAGCGCGCGCGACCGCAGCGCCCCTGGGCCACGCGCCGGACGTAGAAGGCGAGGCGATCGAGGACCGCCGGCTTGCCCGCCGAGTCGTCGGCGAAGCTCACCGTGCCGTCGGGCGTGCGGACGCGGTAGCGCAGGACCGAACCGCGGCCGGGCGCGAGGCGCAGGGCGCGCGCGGCGGGCGCCTCGAGGTCGCGCTGCAGGTCTCGCGCGTCGAGCAGCTCGCCGCCGCTGAGCTCGACCGCCCGGCGATCGTCGCAGCGGACGGTGCCGGCGTCGTTGATGACGAGGCGCAGGCGCGCGCCCGGGATGGTGCCGGAGCGGTCGACCGCGAACAGGTCGGGCGACGGCGAGCCGCAGGCCGCGGCGAGCAGGGCGGCGGCGAGCGCGGCGACGGCGAGGAGGCGCACGGCGCCGGACGCTAGCGTCGAGGTCATGGAGGCGCTGGTGATCGGCTCGGGCGTGATCGGGCTGACGACGGCGGTCACGCTCGCCGAGGCGGGGATCGACGCCCGCATCGTCACCGCGGCGCGTGCCCACGAGACGACATCGCACGCAGCCGGCGCGTTGTGGGGCTCGACGTTCGCCGGACCGGCTGACGCCGTGCGGCGTTGGGCCGAGGTGACGCGCGACGAGCTGCGCGCTCAGGCCGGCGACCCGCGGACCGGCGTGCGCATCGCGCGCGGCATGCTGGCCGGGCGCACCACGTCCGACGGCCCGCCGCCGTTCCTCTTTCCGGGCGTCGAGATCGCCCGGCGCGACGACGTTCCCGCCGGCTGCCTCGCCGCGTTCTCGCTCGAGGTCCCAGTGGTCGACATGCCGCGCTACCTCGACTACCTGCTCGCGCGGTTCGAAGCGGCGGGCGGGACGATCGAGGTGCGCACGCTGCGCGCCCTCGCCGACGTCGCCGGCGAGGCGCGCGCGATCGTCAACTGCTCGGGCGTCGGCGCGCGCCACCTCGTGCCCGACTCCGAGGTGCGGCCGGTGCGGGGCCAGCACGTGGTCGTCGAGAACCCGGGGCTGAACGAGTTCTTCATGGAGGAGCCGGCGCCTCGCTGGGCGAGCTGGTTCCCCCACGGCGACCAGGTCGTGCTCGGCGGCAACGCCGACGAGGGCGAGTGGAGCATGGAGCCCGACCCGGCCGTCGCCGAGGAGATCGTCCGCCGGTGCGCGGAGGTCGAGCCGCGCCTGGGCGACGCCCGCGTGCTCGAGCACCGCGTCGGGCTGCGGCCGGCGCGCGCCACCGTGCGCGTCGAGGCCGAGCCGCTCGGCGCGTCGACGTGCGTGCACAACTACGGGCACGGAGGGACGGGCGTGGGGCTGTCGTGGGGCTCCGCTCGCGAGGTCGCGGCGCTGCTCGGCGCTTGATCCGTCAGGTCAGGTACTGCTCCTCGACGTAGGGAAGCAGGCCGCGGGCCTCGAGGCGGTCGAGCGGGGCGCGGAACGTGACCTGCACGACGCCCGGGTGGCGGCCGATCTCGATCGCCCCCGTGATCGTCGCGCGGTTCTTGACCTCGGGCACCGTCATGTCGAGCAGCGCGGCGGCGCGGGCGAGGCCGTTGTCGGTCGCGCTGTTGAGGTCCGGGCCGCTGCCGACGACAGAGATCGGCGCGGTCTCCTCGAGCGCGTCGAGCCCCCACTGGCGAGCGAGCGCCTCGGCGCGCCGGCGCTCCTCGGCGTCGAGCGGGCGGGCCAGGAACGGCAGGTCGTCGGGGACCGGCAGCAGGACCGGCCCGTCGATGCCCAGCCCCTTGACGACCTCCACCTCGAGGGTCACGGTGCCCGACACGTCGCACGTGTGGCCGGCGATCTCGCCGTCGCCCTGCAGGGCGTGCATGTCGCCCATGTAGACGCCGCCGCCGGGGACCTTGACCGGGCAGATGAGGATCGCCCCGGCGCGGACCGCGTCGATGTCCATGTGGCCGTCGGTGCGGTGGCGCTCGAGGTCCTCCGCGGTGATGGCGAACTGGTGCGGCGCGCCGACGAGGAACGACCCGAAGTCGCCCGCGTTGTGCGAGTCGGGCATGGCGATCGACGGCGTCGTCCCCAGCTGGCCCATGAACGGCCGCAGGCGCGTGGCCAGCGCGACGAGGTCGTGCGGCGCGAACGTGAGGATCGGGTGCTGGACCGAGCTCTCGGGCAGTGCGGCGTAGTGGGCGGCGTCGCGCGCGATGTCCTCGGCCGCCCCGCGCGGGAGGGTCACGCCGACGCGGCGCTGCTCGTCGAAGGCGATCGTGTAGCCGTTGGTGAACTTGAACGGCGTCGCGTCGGCGCCGCAGTTGACGCACCGCACGGCCTCCTGGCCGATGCCCTCCAGGCGCGTCTCGGGGTACTCGGTCCCGCAGCCGGGGCACCGCCGCGCGCAGTAGGGGTCGCCGTTGTAGGCGCCGTCGACCCAGACGTCGTTGCCCGACGCGGTGGCGATCGACGTCACGACGATGTCCTGGATGCGGATCGCGATCGCGTCGCCGACCTCGGCTCCGGCGACCGCGACCGGCCGGGCCACCTCGTGCCCACCGCGGATGGCGGGCGTGATCATCGGCCCCCAGCAGCCGGGCGCCGTGTTGAAGACGATGTGCCCGCCGTCCTCGACGGGCCCGAGCATCGGCTCATCGGGTCGCAGCACGCCGTCGGTGAACGTGTCGACCATGACCATCCGGTGCGCGGTCAGCGCCTCTACCGCCATTCGTGACCTCCCTCGGTGGGGCCGGCGCCGCCGGCCACGGGACTGAGCAGGGAAACCTCGTCGCCGTCGTGCAGCGGCTGGTCGCGCCGCGCGTGGCTGCCGGCGACGACGGGCAGCGCGGACGGGAGCCCGGGCTTCAGTGTGGGATGCGCGTCGCCGAGCTGGCGCAGGAGATCGTCGACCGTCGCCCCGTCCTCGAGCCGGAGCTCGAGGCGCGGTCGCCCGGCGAGCTGCGAGAGCCCGGCCACGAGGCGCACACGGACCTGCATGTTGGGGCGATCGTACGCTCGTTTTGGCGCTTCGCGCGACCGATGTCGTCTGCTCGCGGCCGGGTTTGTGGCACCGAGGGGAAACGCGGCCTGGTCCGCGCCCGCGCCGCGCGGCGCCCTGCGCGGTTGCGGCTCCCCGCGGCGAGTGCCTACGCGCCAAGCAGAGTCGACATAGCGACCACAGGGCAGGACAGCGCCACGAAGTCGCGCCGCTGTCCTGCCTCAGGGTCGTCTAGCGACCTCAGGGCAGGACAGCGCCGCCGAAACCCCGCAGGGAGGCGCCGCGGAGCGCGCTCGACAGGTGCGGTCACAAGGACAAACGGCTCCTTCCCCTCGGTGCAATCGGACCAGGCGACAGCCCGCCGCAACCCCCGAGCGGAGCGAAACGCGCCCTACCCCACCGCCACCAACGCGACCCCCACCACCACCACCACCGCGCCACAAACCCGCCGCACCCCCACCGCCTCCGCCAGCACCACCCGCGCCAGCAGCACCGCAATGACGACGCTCGTCTCCCGCACCGCCCCGACCGCCGCCGCCGGCGCGAGCCGCAACGCCGCCAAAGCCAGCGCGAACGCCCCGATGAGCCCCACGCCCGCGAACCAGACCCCAGGCGTCAGCTCGCAGAGCAGCGCCGCCCGCCCCTTCACCCGCGCCATCACCCCCGCGTACACCACGCCCGGCCCCACCAGCACGAGCCACAGATACGGCACCGGCGCCGCGTGCCGCACCCCCTCGCGGTCGACGAGCGTGTAGGCCGCGATGCACGCCCCGACCCCGGCGGCGAGCGCCAGATCACGCCCCGACGCGCCCGTACCGCCCACCCCACGCACCGCCACGATCCCCGCGACCACGCACAGCACGCCGACCACCTGCCCCGCCCCCACCGCCCCGCCGACCCCCGCCAGCGCGGCGACCACCAGCAGCACGGGCGCCAGCCCGCGCGCGACCGGGTAGACGACGCTGAGCTCGGCGCGCCGGTACGCCGCGGCGAGCAGTGCGAAATAGGCGAGCTCAAGAACAGAAGACGCCGCGACCCACGGCAGCGCCGCCGCCGACACGCCCCCCAGGAGCGCCGCGGGCACCGCCCACACCAGCAGCGCCAGCACGAGCACGACCGCGGTCGCCGCCTCGGCGTCGCGGGCGCGCGCGAGCGCGAGGTTCCAGCCCGCGTGGACGAACGCCGAGGCAAGCGTCAGCGCGAGCGCGCCGGCACTCACACCACCACGGCCACGCCGCCCCGCCGCGGGTCGCCCGCACCGGTGACCTCGCCGGTCCGCGGGTCGCGCCGGATGGCCTGCACGCCGCCGAAGAAGACGTTCGGCGAGCGGAAGCGCACGACCTCGTAGCCCAGCGCGCCGAGCTCCTCGAGCGGTACGCCGGGCTCGACATACAGATGGCCGGCCTCGACGTGCATCCGCGGCCCCTCGACGGCGGCGCGGGCGTCGAGCCCGTGATCGACGGCGCCGACGATCGTCTGCAGCAGCGCCGATCTGATCCGGTTGGACCCCGCCGAGCCGAGCACCAGCTCGACCTCGCCGTCGTGGAGGACCAGCGTCGGCGCCATCATCGACGGCATGTGGCGCCCGGGCGGATCGTGATGGAAGCCCAGCGGGCTGAGGTCCTCCTCGCCCATGATGTTGTTGATCTGGATCCCGGTGCCGGGGACGAGCACGCCCGAGCCCTCGCCGTTCGTGCACGTCACGCTCGCCGCCATCCCGTCGCCGTCGAGCACCGAGAGGTGCGTCGTCGCGCCCAGCCGCGAGCCGAGGAAGCGCTCGAGGAATCCCGGCTCGTCGAGCTCGTCGGTGAACTGCGGCGTGCGCTCGGCGCGCGCGGCCTCCATTGCCGCGAGCACGTCGCGCAGCGCGGGCGGCGACGGCGCGTCGCGGTCGAGGCGCCCGAGGGCGTAGGCGAGCAGGATCCCGCCGGCGCTCGGCGGCGGGTTGGTCATGACGGTGCGGTCGCGGTAGCTCACGTGCGCCGGCGCCCGCGGCACGACCTCGTAGGCGCGCATGTCGGCGCGCGTGAGCAGGCCGCCGCGCTCGCTGACCCAGTCGGCCAGCGCCTGGCCGACCGGCCCGTCGTAGAACGGCTCCGCGCCCTCGCGCCCGAGCAGCTCGAGCATGTCGGCGAGCTCCTCGTTGCGAAAGACGTCGCCCTCCTGCAGCAGCCGCCCGCCGGGCGCCCACAGCGCGGCGCACTCGGGCGTCGAGCGCATGATCGGCTGCAGGATGAACGCGATGAACGCCTGCTGGGCGTTGAGCGTGACGCCCTCGCGCGCGAGCCGCGCGGCGGGCGCGGCCAGGTCGGCGAGGGCGACGCTGCCCCATCGCTCCAGCGCCAGGGCCAGCCCGGCGGGCACGCCCGGCACGCCGCACGACGCCGGCCCCACGTTGAAGACCTGGACCGCGTCGCCGAAGTCGACGTCGACCGCCTCGAGCGGCACGCGGTCGCCGTGGTGGGCGTCCCGGCCGGGCGCGGCGACGAAGAAGTCCAGGACGGTGGGCTCGACGTCCGGCCCGGCGACCAGCAGGTAGCCGCCGGCGCCCAGGCCGGTGAGCAGCGGCTCGGCCGCCGCCGAGGCGAGCACCGCCGCGACGGCCGCGTCGACGGCGTTCCCGCCCTCGCGCAGCACCCTCGCGCCGGCCTCCGCGGTCAGCGGGTGTCCCGCAGCGATGACGGCGCGTGAGGTCATCGGAGGCGACGGGTAGGCCCCACCTACACCACCAAGGGAGGTGTTGACATGCTGCTCCTGGCCCGGATGGTCAAAACACTCGCTTCGGTCGTCGCGGGCGTCATTGTCGTCGGCATCCTGCTCCACGTGTTCGGCGCCAACAGCCACAACGAGATCGTCCGCTTCGTGTACGACCTCGACCGGCCGCTCGTCTCGCCGTTCCAGAGCCTGTTCAACCTGCACAGCGCCAAGCTGCAGATCGTGCTGAACTGGGGCATCGCGGCGGCGGTCTACGCGATGGTCGGGACCCTGATCGCGCGCCTGCTGGCCGGCGTGGCGCTCACCGGCTACCGCCGCCCGATCCTGTAGAGCAGGGCATTGCCGCGCTTGCCGGCGATGGCGAGCACGCCGAGCGCGCGCAGCACGTAGGCGCAGTGCTGCGCGCGCAGCAGCGTGACGCCCAGCGCGGCCGCCAGGTCGCGGGCGCCGAACGGCTCCTCGAGGCCGCCCGGCAGCAGCGCGGCGAGCTGCGCCGGCTGCTCGAAGCGCACGCGGTCCACGAGCTCGACCAGGTGCCGGCGCCCCGCCGGGCGCCGCCGGCGCCGCCGGCCGTCAGGCGGGCCGTGCACCACGTCCTCGCGCGTGAGCGCGATCTCGACCGCGAAGTGCTCGTGCTCGAGCGCCCGCGGCACGAACACGAGCTCGTCGAAGACGGCCAGCGGCCCGTCGCGCTTGGGTGAGCGCCGCGCCCCCACCACCTCGCCGCGCTCGTCGACGCGCACGACGCGCCGCTCGACGGCGACCGGGTGCACGACCAGCACGCGATGGCCGGGCAGCAGGCGCTCGAGCTTGGGCCGGAGGCGCCCGAAGCCCCGCGTCTGGATCTCGATGACCTCGTCGCCGCGGGCGATGTCGACGACGCAGCCGCAGCGCGCGGCCTCGACCTCGTCGCCCGGCCGCGCGTAGCAGCGCTTCAGGGCCGCGTGCAGCGGCCCCTCGGCGAGGACTCCGATGCTCAGTGGCGCTACCTGCCGCGAGGCATGAACTCGGGGACGTCGAGCGAGGCGACGCTGCCCAGGCCGCTCCGCCGCCCGACAGCATCCTCCCGCGGGCGCTCCCGGCGCTGGACGCGCGGCTCGCCCGCCGGCTCCTCGAGCGGCCGGCGCGGCGGCCGCAGCCCGTCCGTGTAGCCGGTCGCCACCACCGTGACCCACACCTGGTCGTCGAGCTTGTCGTCGACCATCGCCCCGAAGATGATGTTGGCCTCCGGGTGGGCGGCCGCCGACACCGCCTTGGCCGCCTCGTTGACCTCCCACAGCGACAGGTCGCGCCCGCCCGTGATCGACAGCAGGATCTTGCGGGCGCCCTCCATCGACGTCTCGAGCAGCGGCGACGACGCGGCCTGCTCGGCGGCCATGATCGCGCGCTTGTCGCCGTGCCCCATGCCGATGCCCAGCAGCGCCGGCCCGGCCTCGCTCATGATCGTGCGCACGTCGGCGAAGTCGAGGTTGATCAGCCCCGGCAGCGTCACGAGGTCCGAGATGCCCTGGACGCCCTGGCGCAGGACGTCGTCGGCGACGCGGAAGGCGTCGACCATCGCGGTGTTCTTGTCGAGGATCGACAGCAGGCGGTTGTTCGGCACGACGATCAGGGTGTCGACCTCGTCGGCGAGCGCCTGGACGCCGTGGTCGGCCTGCTCGCGCCGGCGCGAGCCCTCGAAGCCGAACGGCTTGGTCACCACGCCCACGGTCAGCGCGCCGAGCTCGCGCGAGATGCGGGCGACGATCGGCGCCGCGCCGGTCCCGGTGCCGCCGCCGGCCCCGGCGGTGATGAACACCATGTCCGAGCCCTTCAGCAGTGCCTTGACCTTGTCGAACTCCTCCATCGCCGCGTGGCGCCCGAGCTCGGGGTCCGAGCCCGAGCCCAGTCCGCGCGTGAGCTGCGCGCCGATGTGCAGCGTGATGTCCGCGGTCGACTGCTGCAGCGACTGCAGGTCGGTGTTGATCGCGATGAACTCGACGCCCTCGACCTCGGCCTCGATCATGCGATTGACCGCGTTGACGCCGGCTCCGCCGACGCCCACGACGCGCAGGACCGGCGAGCCGACCGGGCGCGCCTGGACGAACGCCGACTCGGCGCCGCCGCGCGCGTAGGGATCGGGCGGCGGGGCCGCGGGGGGCGCCGGCGCCATCACGTTCTCGGGGATGTCCGACGAGAACGCCGCCCGCAGGCGCTCCTGCGGCGAGGGCACCCGCGTCTCGGGCTCGACCTCGGGGGCGACGTGCTCGGCCACTGGCGGGGGCGCCTCGCGCCACGCCTGGCTCGCGCGCTCGCTCGCCTCGCGCTGGGCGGTCTCGCGCTGCTCGCGCTCCTCCTGCTGCTGGCGCTCCTCGGCCTCGAGCTCCGCCGTCCCCCGGAACAGGGCCGCCAGGGGGCCCTCACGCATGCTCGCGCGCTTACCGCCTGCCATTGCCGAGGACCTCCTTGGCCAGCTGGCGGTACGAGTGGGCCGCCACGCCGTCTGGGTCGTACTTGAGCACCGACATGCCCTTCACGGGCGCCTCCGCGAAACGGATGGTCTTCTTGATGCGCGAAGCGAACACCCTATCCCCGAAGTTCTCCTCGAGGATCTCGATCGCTTCTTTGGCGTGCAGGGTCCTCGCGTCCATGAGCGTCGGCAGGATGCCCTCGATCTCGACCCCCGGGTTGAGGTTCTCCCGGATCATCGAGAGCGTGTTCTGCAGCTGGATCAGCCCGCGCATCGACAGATATTCGCACTGCACGGGGACGATCACCTTGTCGGCGGCCGTCAGCGCGTTGATCGTCAGCAGGCCGAGACTCGGCGGGGTGTCGATGCAGATGAAGTCGTAGTCCTCGAGGATCGGCTTGAACGCCTTCTCGAGCGCGCGCTCGCGCCCGATCATCGTCGACATCGCGATCTCGGCGCCCGCGAGGTCGATCGACGCGCACGCAACGTCGACCTCCCGCCGGCGGATGACCTCCCGGATCGAGGTCTTGTGGACGAGGACGTCGTACATCGAGAGCTCGAGCGAGTCCGGGTTGATCCCCTGCGACATCGTCAGGTTGCCCTGGGGGTCCATGTCCACCGCGAGGACGCGATGGCCGGACTCGGCGAACGCCACGGCCAGGTTGAGCGTCGTCGTCGTCTTGGCGACCCCGCCCTTCTGGTTGGCGAATGCGATGACCTTGGCCTGCTGCTCCACGAGTGCTCGCTCTCGGTCGTGCCGGGACCCGTACGCGCCACCATTCGCCGGTCAGTCGGGTACTCCTTCCGTCATCCCGCTCCTCGACCACCGGTTGGTGTACGTGTCGGGCAAGGGCGGCGTCGGGAAGTCGACCGTCGCCGCCGCGCTCGGGCTCGCCGCCGTGCGCCGCGGCCGGCGCACCGTCGTCGCCGAGGTCCACCGCCGCACCGACGTCGAGCACGCCGTGACCGCCGGCGGCGCCGACCACATCTCGATCGACCCCGAGGACGCGATGGAGGAGTACCTCGCCGACCAGCTCCCGGTGCGCGCGCTGGCCGACCTGCTCGTCTCCAGCCGCGCCTTCACCTATCTGGCCGCCGCCACGCCCGGCATGCGCGAGCTGCTGACCGCGGGCAAGGTCTGGGAGCTGGCCCAGGACCGCCGGCGCACGCCGGGCGCGAAGCCCTACGACCTCGTCGTCGTCGACGCGCCGGCCACGGGCCACGGCGTCGCCGTCCTCGCCGCGCCGCGCACGTTCGCCGACGCCGCGCGCGTCGGGCCGATCGCGCGGCACGGGACGATCATCGACTCGATGCTGTCGGACCCGGCGCGCACGGCGGTGGTCGCGGTGACGACGCCCGAGGAACTGCCGGTCAACGAGACGCTCGCCCTGCGCCAGGCGCTGCGCGAGCAGGTCGGCCTCGACCTCACGCTCGTCGTCGTCAACGCGGTGCGCCCCGATCGTTTCACCGAGGCCGACGCCGCGCGGCTGCGCGCGGTCGACGGCGCCGCCGGCCGCATCGCGCTCTCGGCGCACGTCCACGCCCGCGCGCAGCGCGCCCAGCTGGCCCGCCTGCGCCGCGGGCTGGCGGGCGAGGTCCCGATGCTGCGCGTGCCGTTCAACCCCGCCGGCGTCGACCTCGACACGATCGCCGACCGCCTGGAGCGCGCGCTGTGACGGGCGATCGCTTCGCGATCGCTTGCGCGAACGCTGCGCGTTCGCGGGAGGTGGCTGAGCCATGAGCCTGGCGGAGCGGATCGCCGGCAAGCGTGTGCTGATCTGCGCGGGCTCGGGCGGCGTGGGCAAGACGACGTGCTCGGCGGCGCTCGCGCTCGGGCTGGCGGCGCGCGGGCAGCGCGTCGCCGTGGTGACGATCGACCCCGCCAAGCGCCTGGCCGACGCACTCGGCCTCGACGAGCTGGGCAACGAGCCCCGGCTGGTCCAGCCTGCGCGCCTCGCCGGGCACGGGATCGAGATGCGCGGCGAGCTGTGGGCGATGATGCTCGACGCCAAGCGCACCTTCGACGAGCTCATCGACCGGCTGGCGCCCGACGAGCGCACGCGCGACGACGTCCTGGCCAACCGCATCTACCAGGAGCTCTCCAGCGCGGTGGCCGGCTCGCAGGAGTTCACCGCCGTGGCCAAGCTCTACGACCTCGTGCGCAGCGAGCGCTTCGACGTCGTCGTCCTCGACACGCCCCCCTCGCGCAACGCGCTGGACTTCCTCGACGCGCCCGACCGGCTGACCAACTTCTTCGAGGGCCGCGCGCTGCGCGTCTTCCTCGCCCCCACCGGCCTGGCCGCGAGGGTCATGAGCCGCGGGACGGGGGTCGTCTTCTCCGTGCTCAAGCGCGTCACCGGCGTCGACCTGCTGCGCGACGTCTCGGCGTTCTTCCGCGCGCTCGGCGGCCTGATCGACGGGTTCCGCGAGCGGGCGGCCGGCGTCAAGGCGGTCCTCAGCGACCCCTCGACGACGTTCCTGATCATCACGTCGCCCGAACCGGATCCCGTCGGGGAGGCGATCTTCTTCCACGGCAAGCTGCGGGAGGCCCGCATGCCGTTCGGCGGGCTGATCGTCAACCGGGTGCAGGCGTCCGACGGCCTGGACGGCGACCCGCACGTGGTGGAGGCCGAGCTGACCGCGACGCTGGGCGACGACCTCGCCCGCCGGGTCGCCCAGTCCTACGCCGAGGCGCAGCTCCTCGTGCGCCGGCACGAGGCGAGCCTCGAGCACCTCCGGGCGGAGGTCGGCGGCGCCGAGCCGGTCCTCGTGCCCCAGCTCGACGGCGACGTCCACGACCTCGATGGACTCATATCCGTCCATGATCACCTTTTCGGGGAGGTTTCTCCCCGGTAGAGTGATCAGGCGGTGGGTCGCTTGCCCTGCCGCTCCCTCAGTGGACCTCGACCCAGGAGAGAGCACAGGCATGACCTTCCGTGCCCGAGTCGCTGCTGCGACGCTCGCGGCGAGCCTCGTCGCCGCCGCACCCGCCGCCGCCGCGCCCCCGGTCCAGCCGGGCCAGCAGGGTTTCCCGCACCGTCCCGTCTGCGGGCCGCCCGCCGCCCGCCACGCCCGCTGCAACGCCGAGGTGGTCACCGAGGCCGATGGCGTCACGCCGCTGGTCACGCCCGGCCCGGCGGGCTACGGCCCCGCCGACCTCGTCTCGGCCTACAAGCTCCCGGCCGCGCCGCCGGCGGCCGGCCAGAAGATCGCCATCGTCGACGCCTACGACCTGCCGACCGCCGAGAAGGACCTGAACGTCTACCGCTCGCAGTTCGGGCTGGGCGACTGCACGACGGCCAACACCTGCTTCACGAAGGTCGGACAGGGGAACGCGCTCCCGGCCGCCGATGCGAGCTGGGGGCAGGAGATCGCGCTCGACCTCGACATGGCGTCGGCGGTGTGCCCGACGTGCCAGATCCTCCTCGTCGAGGCCAACTCGGCGTCGATCGCCGACCTGAGCGCCGCGGTCGACAAGGCGGCCGCGCTCGGCGCGACGGTGATCTCGAACTCCTACGGCGCGCGCGAGTTCTCCGGCGAGACCGCCTACGACTCGCACTACAAGCACCCCGGCATCGCGATCACCGTCAGCTCGGGCGACAGCGGGTACGGCGTCCAGTGGCCGGCCGCGTCGCCGTGGGTCACCGCCGTCGGCGGAACGAGCCTGAAGCAGGCGGCGACGACGGCGCGCGGGTGGACCGAGAGCGCGTGGAGCGGCGCGGGCTCCGGCTGCTCGGCCGTCGAGGCCAAGCCGTCCTGGCAGCCCGCCTCGACCGGCTGCGGCAGGCGCGCGGTGGCCGACGTCGCCGCGGTCGCCGACCCGAACACCGGCGTCGCGGTCTACGACTCGACCCCGTACCAGGGCTCCGCCGGGTGGATGGTCTTCGGCGGCACGAGCGTCGCGGCGCCCGTGATCGCCGGGGTCTACGCGCTGGCCGGCAACGCCGCCTCGGTCAGCTACGGCTCGTACCCGTACTCACACACGAACGCGCTGTTCGACGTCATGAGCGGCTCGAACGGGCGCTGCGTCAAGCGCACGGCGCAGCTGTGCAGGGCCGCGTCCGGCTGGGACGGGCCGACCGGGCTCGGCACGCCGTTCGGCGCTGACGCCTTCTAGTGCCGCGAGCGGAGGCTGCGCCCCGCCTCAGGCGGGCGCGGCCTCCGCGATCAGCCGGTCGGCGAGCGTGCGCAGATCGGAGTCCAGGTGGCCGCAGAGCACGTCGCGCAGCAGCGCGCGCAGGTGCCCGGCGAGCTCGTCGATGAGCTCGTCGACCTGCTCGCCGCGCGGCGCCGTGCCGGCGACGACGGCGCGTTCGAGCGAGATGGCGTGCGCCGCCCGCGCGGCGAGCGCCGCGCGCTCCGGCGGCGTCGCGCACAGCGCCGCCAGGCGGCCGGGGAGCTGGCCCGACTGCTGGCCCTCCGGCTCCAGCAGCGCGCGCAGGCCGAGCAGGACGTCGGTCAGCGCCTCAGTCCCCGACGCGCGCTCGCAGGCCATCTCGTAGCGCCCGAGCGCCCACGCGAGCTCGCCCGCGCGCGGCATCCGCCGGGCGATGAGGTTGCAGAACGCGCGCAGCTCGTCCTCCTCCTCGGCCTCGAGCAGGACGACGCCCTCGTAGGCGGCCGCGCCCGCCCCCGTGCCGAGCAGCCCGCCACGCCACGGGCCGTCGTCGACGCGCACCCAGGCCACTGGCCCGAAGGCGATCGCGCCGTCGTCGTAGAGGCGCAGCGCGGTCAGCAGCCGCCGGAACCGGCGCCCCGCCTGCGCGAAGGGATCGGGCGCGCGGTCCTCGATCACCGCGCGGAACACGGCGAGCACGTCGGCCTGCTCGACCGCCTCGGTGGGCGCGCCGGGGAGCGCCTCGGCGCGGCGCAGGCTCAGGCCCTCGCCGAGCACGACCTCGTCGGAGGCGATGTCGAGGCCGAGGACCGGCAGGACGACGACGGCATCGGTGCGCCCCGCGAACAGCACCTCCTCCAGGCGCGCGTAGGCGCGGTCGAAGCGTGCGTCGTCGAGCGCGAAGTCGGTCTGCTCGGCGAACACGCGGCCCAGGAAGGCCTGCAGGGCGGCGGGCGGGCCGCCCGACGGCCGCTCGCCCAGCGCGCTGAGGTAGCGCGGGAGGCGGTCGGCGTGATCGGCCAGCGCGCCGGCGGCGGCGGGGTGCGCCGGCAGCCGCTCGAGGGCACTCGCCCGGGTGCGCAGGAACTCGCCGACCAGCGGGCGGTAGCAGTACAGCGGGGTGCGGGCGCGGCGCGCGGAGGGGGCGGCCTCGGCGAGCTCGAACGGGATCTCGGCGCCCTGCGCGGTCTCGCCGGCGAGCAGGCCCGCGGCCTCCTCGGCGAACGCGCGCAGCGCGGCGTGCAGCATGTGGGACCTCATCGCGCCCGTCGGCTTCGACGGGTCGGGGGCCCAGTCCTCCTATGCGGCAGCGGGCGTGCAGGCGTCCTCGCCGCCGAGCCAGCGCGTCCCGTACTCGCGCATCGACTGGATGATCGGCAGCAGGTCGCGGCCCTTCTCGGTCAGCTGGTACTCGACCCGGGGCGGCACTTCGGCGTAGGTGTGGCGGTCGACGATCCCCTCCTCCTCGAGGGCGCGCAGGCGCAGCGAGAGCGTGCGCGGGCTGATGCCCGCCAGCGAGCGCTCGAGCTCGCAGAACCGCGAGCGGCCTTCGCTGAGGTCACGCACGAGCAGCAGCGTCCACTTGCCGCAGACGACGTCGGCGGTGCGGCAGACGGGACACGTGGGATCGCCGGTCACGTCCAACACTTTACCGAATGAAGCCAGGGCCCTGCTGGGCGATGCTGCGCTCCACTTAAACGACGAGGGCCCCGCTGGTGCGGGGCCCTCGGGGTCCTGACGTGGGGCGTGGCCCTACGCCACGTCCCTGAGCTTCTGGGCCTCGGCGAGGCTCTGCAGCTTCTTGAGCGACTGGTTCTCGATCTGGCGGATGCGCTCGCGCGTGACGTTGAACGTCCGCCCGACCTCGTCGAGCGTGCGCGGGTGCTCCCCGCCCAGGCCGTAGCGCAGCTCGAGGACACGCCGCTCGCGGTACGAGAGGTTCTCCAGTGCCTCGCGCAGCGCCTCCTTGGTGAGGATCTCGGCCGCGCGCTCGTACGGGGACTCAGCGCGCTCGTCGGCGATGAACTGGCCGAACTCCGACTCCTCCTCGTCGCCGACGGGCTTCTCGAGACTGACCGGCGCCTGCGCGCTGCGCTTGATCGACTCGACCTCCTCGGGATCGATTCCCGTGACGTCGGCGATCTCCTCGGCGGTCGGCTCGCGGCCCAGCTCGGTGACGAGCTTGCGCTCGGCCCGGCCGATCTTGTTGAGCTTCTCCACGACGTGCACGGGGATCCGGATCGTCCGCGCCTTGTCGGCGAGCGCGCGAGCGATCGCCTGTCGGATCCACCAGGTCGCGTACGTCGAGAACTTGAAGCCCTTGCGGTAGTCGAACTTCTCAGCGGCGCGCACCAGACCGAGCGTTCCCTCCTGGATGAGATCGAGGAAGGGCAGCCCCTGGTTGCGGTAGTTCTTGGCGATCGAGACGACCAGCCGCAGGTTCGACTCGACCATCTTCTGCTTGGCGTCGAGGTCGCCGCGCTCGATGCGCTTGGCGAGATCGACCTCTTCCTGCGCCGTCAGGAGTCGGACCTTCCCGATGTCCTTCAGGAACAGCTGGAGCGAGTCGGTGGTCATGTCCGGCCGGAGGTCCAGCGTCGCCTTCTTGGCTCGGCGGCCGCGCTTGTCGGGCGCGCGCTCTACCTCGTTGCTGGCAGCCGTGGCCGGATCGATGTCCTCGACCAGCTCGATCTCCTGCGACTCGAAGAACTGGGTGAGCTCCTCGAGGTCGGTCTCGTCGAGGTCGAGCTCCTGCGTGGCCAGCTGGATCTCGGCATGGGTGAGCACGCCGAGCTGCTGGCCCTTGGCCAGGAGGACCTTGACCTCTTCGAGTTCCTGCAGCTCTACGACTGACATCCAGTTCCGTTCTGCTCGGGCGCCGAAGCCGTCGCTCCGGCGGACTTCTTCAGATCTGAGTGTCGGCGTTGCCCGGACAGAGGACCCGTCCGCCTGAGGCGACCCCGAACGAACTCCACGATAGTACGTGTGGACCACTTGAAGTCAACGCCTCTGGCCCGCCGTTCTGCCGATCGTTTCCGGCGTCTGTGAAGTGGTCGCGGGGGGCGGCGACGTGCAGCCTTAGTACCCACAACGCCGCAAAACCTCTCGTCTGGCGATTTTTGCGCGAGAATGCCGCGCCATGCCCGCCGACGACGATCGCAGCGAAGTCCTCACCAGCCTCCCTCGCAGCCGCCCGCAGCGCCGTAGCGCGAAGCGCGGCGGCGGCGACGATGCCGGGCCGTCGGCCGACGGTGGGGTGCCGGCGAGGACGCCCGTGGCGGCGGGCGCGAAGGCGCGCGCGGCGACACCGGCCGCGAAGCCGCGCAGCAAGGCGCCGGCCGCCGCCAGGGCCAAGGCGGCGCCCCCGTCCCGGCCGCGGCCGGTCGGCGCGAGCGTCCCGAGCGACGATCCGCCGCCCCGGCCGGTCGAGCCGCCGAGCGGCGCCGAGGTGCTGGAGAGCGCCGTCCGGGCCGCCGGAGAGCTCGCCCAGGTCGGCGCGACCATCGGCCGCCACACGGTCAAGTCCGTGCTTCGTCGCCTGCGTCCGTAAGCCGGTCCGGTAGCCTGTCGGCCGCCGAACGTCCGCGCCCCCGGGCGCGGACGGCGGGGGAACCGTCGCGGACGCCTGTCCGCTGGGGCGAATCGGCTCGCTTTGAGCCGTAGCGCTGCTCTCCGCAGCGCGAGCCCGTCAGCTCACCCCGCAGGCGCCGACGACATGAGATCGAGACTTGCGACATCGCTGGCGCTTGCCGCCGTCCTGGCCGCACCTGCCGCGGCGCGCGCCGACGACACCGGCGGCGCCGCCTTCGACGCGCCCCCGCTCGCCGCGCTGACCCCAGGCGGCCTGCTGGGCGGGCCGGTCCGGTGGAGCGGGACGGTCGCGGGAGGCGCGGGTCAGGTGCGCGTCGAGCGCTTCGACGACGACACGGGGACGTGGTCGGCGGTCGCCGAGGCCGCCGCCGACGGCGACGGCGCCTTCACGGCGACGTGGCCGGGCGATGCGACGGGCACGTTCACCGTGCGGGCGATCCGCGAGCCCGGCGGCGATGGCGCGAGCGCGTCGGAGGCCCCGACGGTCGCGCAGGTGACGGTCTTTCGCCCTGCGCGCGCGACCTGGTACGGCCCCGGCTTCTACGGCCGCCGGCTGGCCTGCGGCGGCCGCCTGACGACCACGACGATCGGCGTCGCGCACCGCACGCTCCCGTGCGGGACGCCGGTCCAGGTCTTCTTCCGCGGCCGCTCGCTCGTCGCTCCGGTCGTCGACCGCGGCCCGTTCGCCAACGGCGCCTCGTATGACATCACCTCCGCGACCGCCCAAGCCCTCGGCGTCCGCCAGACGTCGCGCATCGGCGTCGCGCCGCGGCCGCCCGCCGCGACGGCGCGCCGGCCGAACGGCTGACGCCACACCCCCGCGCAGGAGTCCGCGCGCGCCTGCTGGCGCTTCGCGCAGCGTCGCGCGGCACGGGCCCCACGCGCGGGACTCGGCCTGCTTGCGCCGCTGACGCCACACCCCGCGCGTGGGGAGGACACGCGCGGGGCGGGGCGAGCTGGTGATCACACGGCGGGTGGCTCCCCGCCGTGCGTGCCGGCCGCCTGGGCCGCGAGCAGGTCGTCCTCGGCGTGCTCGGCGAGCGCGTCGGCGTCCGTGCCGTCGCGCGGGCACACCGCGACGCCGACGGTGGCCGTCAGCGGCCGCCCGCGATGATCGGCCGCCCGCTCGACCGCGGCCGCCGCGCGCAGCGCGAGCGCCCGCGCGCCCGCCGGACCCGCGCCCGGGAGCGTCAGCCATAGCCGGCCCGGCGCCTCGCGCCGGATCGCGTCGCCGGGACGCGCCAGGTCCTCCAGCGCCCGCTCGGCCGCGTCGACGGCGCGCGCGATCTCGTCGTCGCGCTCGGCCGCCAGCAGCGCCTCGACCCCGTCGAGCTCGACGAGCAGCACCGCGAACGGCCGTCCGTCAGCGACGAACTCCGCCGTGCGCGCGGCGAGATGGATCCGCGGATCGCCGTCCGCGACCCGCGGCGGGCTGCCGTCGCCGAACGACTCGTCGCCGAGCGGCGGCCGGACGATCTGCGCCGGCCGCTCGGCCCGCAGGTCGGCGACCCGCACCCGCGCCTCGGCGACGGCACGCGTGAGCTCGGCGAGCTGCTCGACGTCCCGCCCGCGCCGCCCGAACCAGCTGCGACCGCGGCCGCCGCCGGACGGCCTGCCGCCGGCGAGCTCGGTCGGCGGCTCGTCCGCGTCGTCTTCAGCGGACCCAGCCGGTTCCTCGGCCACGCCGTAGTCCGCGCCGCCGCCGGCGGAGCGATCGGTCGCGTCGAGCGGCGCGCCGGGCTCCGTATCGGCCGCCGAGAAGCGGTGCGATTCGTCGGCCGCGCCCACCGCGCCGTCGTGCGCGCCGCCGGCGAAGCGATCAGCCACGTCGGCCAACTCGCCGGGGTCCGCGTCGGCCGCCGCGAGGCGATCCGGTTCGCCGGCCGCCGCCGCCGCGCCGTCGTACGCGCCGCCGCCCGCGGCGAGGCGACCCGCGGCACGAGCCGGCTCGCGCGGCGGCCGGTCCGCGCCGGCGTCGGTGAAGCGATCCGGTTCGCCGGCCGCCGCCGCCGCGCCGTCGTACGCGCCGCCGGCGTCGGCGAAGCGATCCGGTTCGCCGGCGAGGTCGGGCGCCGAAGCCCCCGGGGCCGGCGAGCCCGGCGGGGAGGTGGCGGGCTCGCCGGTCGGGGGCGGGGCGGGCGCGGGGGAGCGCGGTGACAGGGTCGCCGCGACGACGGTCGCGGAGGTTGCGGCCAGGCGGTCGGCGAGGTCGGCGACGAGGGTGCCGGGTGCGCGGGGGAGCTCCGTGAGCGCGGCCTCCCAGAGGACGCGGCGCAGGGCGTCGATCGCCGCGACCGCCGACGCCGCATCGCGCGCCCCGGCCAGGGCGCCGGCGCGGGCGGCGAGCGGGGCGAGGTCGCCGCCGGGCGCGAGGCGGGCGAGCTCGGCATCGTCGCGCAGGCCGCGCGCCACCGCCGCGCACAGCGCCGGCCCCTCGCGCGCGAGCTCCGCGAACGGCAGGGCGGCGGCGGCGTCCAGCGGCCCGGCGGCGACGAGCTCGAGCAGCCAGCCCTTCGCGAGGTCCTCCGCCGCGGCGACGAGCGCGGCGACCGGCGCGTCGGCGACCGGCCGCGCCCGCGACGGGCGATCGGTCGTGGGACCAGCAAGCATGGAGCGTTGATATCAGCGCCACCCGACGGATCCGTACCGTTCACCGCACGTGCCCCCGCTGCTGACCATCGCCCAGGCCCGCGCCGCCGTCGCCGCGGCGGTCGAGCTGCTTCCGACCGACCGCGTCCCGGTCGCCGACGCCCTCGGCCGTGTCCTCGCCGAGCCGGTCGTCGCGGCGCACGACGTCCCCCCGTTCGCCAACGCCGCCATGGACGGCTACGCGGTCCACGCGGGCCCGCGCGGCCGCACGCTCAAGGTCGTGGGCGAGTCGCGCGCCGGCGCGCCCGCCCCGGCGGCCACCGAGCTCGAGGACGGCGAGGCGATCCGCATCTCCACCGGCGCCGCGCTCCCGGCCGGCGCCGACGCCGTCCTCCAGGTCGAGCGCGTCAGCGTCGACGGCGACCGCGTGACGCTCGACGACGACGTCGCGCCCGGACGCAACGTCCGCCTTCCCGGCGAGGACCTGCACGCCGGGGCGACCGTCCTGGGTCCGGGGATCCGCCTCGGGCCGGCCGAGCTCGGCGTCGCCGTCACCGCCGGCCGCGGCGAGCTCGAGGTGGGCCGGCGCCCGCGCGTCACCGTCGTCGCCACCGGTGACGAGCTCGTTGCGCCCGGCGCACAGCTCGCTCCCGGCCAGATCCACGACTCCAACGCGATCACCCTCGCCGCCCTCGCCCGCCGGGCCGGCGCCGAGGTCGCCCCGACCGGCCGGGCCGCCGACACCCGCGAGGCGGTCGAGGCGACGCTCGCCGCGGCGCTCGACGAGGCCGACGTCCTCGTCGTCTCCGGCGGCGTCTCGGTCGGCCCCCACGACCACGTCAAGCCCGCGCTGCAGGCGCTCGGCGTCGAGCAGCGCTTCTGGCGCGTGGCCCTGCGCCCCGGCAAGCCGACGTGGTTCGGCACCCGCGGGCGCCGCCTGGTCTTCGGCCTCCCCGGCAACCCGGTGTCCTCGATGGTCACCTTCCACCTCTTCGCCCGCCCCGCGCTGCTCGCCCTCCAGGGCGCGCCGTACGCCTCCGGGCCGCTGCGCACCGCCCGCCTGACCGAGGCCGTCCCGCGCAGCCCCGAGCGCGACGAGGCCGTCCGCGTCCGCCTGGCCGGCGGCGCCGACGGCTCGCTGACCGCCACGCCGACGGGCCCCCAGGGCAGCCACGTGCTCACGTCGATGCTCGGCGCCGACGGCCTGGCCCTGGTGGAGGCCGGCGAGGGCGAGCTCGCGGCGGGCACCACCGTCACGGTCGAGCTCTTCTAACCTCTCACCCACCCATGCGCCGCTACCTCGCCGCCGCGGTCGCGCTGGTCGTAGTCGCCGCCCTGGCCGTCCGCGCATTCCTGCGGCGCCGCGAGGCGGTCGCCCACATCCACAAGCTCGACGACCAGACGGTCACCGACGCGGGCGGCGCCATCCGCTCCATCCAGTCCGCCGACGTCACCCTGCCCGCCGACGAGCTCGAGCGCCTCTGGTCGCCGATGTACCTCGAGCGCCTGGCGCGCACCTACTGGCGCTTCCTCACCCTCGTCACGCTCGGGGTGATCCGTGTCAAGTACACCGAGCGCGAGCGCTTCGTCTGCCTCCTCTTCCGCCCCTTCGTCCTGCTGGCCTTCCAGGCCCCCGAGTACGAGATGAACGCCAACCGCGGGATCGTGCGCTGGCGCATCGAGCGCGGCGTGCTCGTCTCCGCCCGCGGGCGCGGCGGCAACGGCTATCTCGAGATCGACGTCGAGCGCCTCCCCGACGCCAGGCCCGGCGTGGCGCGCGTCCACGTCGAGGTCGAGGTCGCCAACTTCTACCCCGCCATCGCGCACTCGATCAGCCGCTGGGTCTACGAGAACACGCAGTCACGCATCCACGTGATCGTGACCCACGGCTTCCTGCGCTCGCTCGCGAGGCTGGACCTCGCGCCGTCGAAGGTCGGGCGCTTCGGGCCCATCGGCGCGCTGCCCGAGCCCGCGCGCGAGCGAGAGCCGGTCCCCCGCTAATCGTGGTGCAGCGCCTCGCGCACCGCGCGCAGCTTCGCGCGGTCGTGGCGGGCGAAGATCCGCCGCACCGTCCCCGAGCGCGCGCGCATGACGAGCGACTCGGTCGTCGCCGCGCCCGCCGACTCGAGGTGCACGCCCGCCAGGACGTCGCCGTCGGTGACGCCCGTCGCCGCGAACATGCAGTCGTCGGAGCGCACGAGATCGCTGCTGGTCAGCTGGCGGTCGAGGTCGTAGCCCTGCTCGAGCGCGGCGCGCCGCTCGTCCTCGTCGCGCGGCCACAGCCGGCCCACGAGCTCGCCGCCGATGCACTTGATCGCCGCCGCCGAGATCACGCCCTCCGGCGTGCCGCCGACGCCCCACAGGAGGTCGACGGGCGAGCGCTCGCTGACCGCCTGCAGCGCGGCCGAGACGTCGCCGTCGGGGATGAGCATCACGCGCGCGCCCGCCTCGCGGATCGCCTTGATGCCCTCCTCGTGGCGCGGACGGTCGAGCA
Organism: Actinomycetota bacterium; assembly: GCA_005888335.1. The sequence goes on along the minus strand of VAWY01000130.1, from coordinate 26,630 downwards.
CGACGACCATCACGTCGCCCACGTCGACGCCCTTGCGCTCGGCCACGCGCGCGACCGTCTCCCCGATCGGCCGGTCGAGGTCGAGCACGTCGGCGACGTCGCGGTTGCCGGCGAGCTTCTCCATGTAGACGATCGGCCCGGGGTCGAACATCGAGCCGCGCTCGGACAGCGCGATGACGCTCAGCGCGCGCGGCATGCCCTTCGCCGTCAGCGTCGTGCCCTCGAGCGGGTCGACCGCGATGTCGACCGCCGGCGGCGTCCCGTCGCCGATGTGCTCGCCGTTGTAGAGCATCGGCGCCTCGTCCTTCTCGCCTTCGCCGATGACCACGACGCCGTCCATGTGCACCGAGTGCAGCAGGCTGCGCATCGCGTCGACCGCCGCCTGGTCGGCCGCCTCCTTGTCGCCGCGGCCGACCTCCCGCGCGGCGGCCAGCGCGGCGTACTCCGTGACGCGGACGAGCTCGAGCGCGAGGTTGCGGTCAAGCCGGGTGGCGGGCTTGGTGGCCACGGATCAGAGGACGCCGGGCGGCTTGCGTGGACGCTCCGTCGCCGAGGCGCGGATGGCCGAGCCGGCGAGCATGAGGATGGCCCCGAAGAGCGCGAGGAAGATGCCGAACTGCAGCGAGACGAGCCCGCTGACCGTGCCCGGCTTGTCGATGAACGCGTTGTAGCCGATGAGGCCGATCGCGGCGACCGACGCCACCGCGGTCATCTCGCCGCGCGGCCAGGACAGCGCGTGGCCGCGGTAGATGATCCAGCTGAGGATCAGCGGGCCGGCGGCGGCGGCCAGGAGCAGCCAGCGCAGGACCGGATGCGCCTGCCAGGCGCTCAGCGAGGCGGGCCCCTTCGTGTCGCCGATCGACACGAAGTTGTTCTTGAGGTGGTACCAGCTGAGGAACACGCCGATGGCGAGCAGCAGGCCGCCCACGACGGCCGTCAGCTCCGAGCGCGTCAGCTCCCCCCTGGTCATCGGCGCGGACCCTACTACGCGGCGGGCGCCACCGACGCGGCGATCTCGACCAGCCGCGAGGGCTCCCACGGGCCCTGCGCGGTGAGGCGCAGATGCAGCCCGTGGGCACGCCACGAGAGCTCGATCGCGGGCCGCAGCGACGGCTCCGCCTCGAGCAGCTCGGCCTCGCGCCAGGCTCCCGGCACCTCGCCGACCGCGACCTCGCGCGCCGCGCCGTCGCCCGGCCACGCGCGGTGCGGGGGCGGCCCGTAGCCGACGTAGAGCGCCAGGCGCCCGGGCGCCCCGGCGCGCGAGTCGTCGAGGTTCCACTCGATCTCGACGCCCTCCGGCGAGACGGCGTGCACCCGGGTCCAGCGCGTCAGCGGCAGGGCGACGGCGGGGAGCGGGACCGGCCGCCCGAGATGCGCGTCGGCGCCCGCGATCCCGTCGAGGTCCTCCATCGACGCGTAGTGTGCCGCCGATGCCCGACGTCAGGTGGGGGTTGACGGTCCCGCCCGGCGCGATGCGCGCCCTGGCCCGCCGCGGATGATCTTCCGCCGGCTGCTCCCCGAGCCCGGAGATCTCGAGGGCGCCGAGGCGGTGGCCGGGCTCGCCGGCCGCGAGGTCCTCGCCGTCAACATGGTCTGCAGCGCCGACGGGCGCGCGGCGTTCGGCGGCGTCACCGCGCCGCTCAGCGACCCGGCCGATCGCGAGCTCTTCCACCTGCTGCGCGCGCAGGCCGACGCGATCCTCGTCGGCACGGGGACGCTGCGCACCGAGCGCTACGGGCGGATGATCAAGGACGAGCGCCGCCGTGCCGAGCGGGCCGCGGCCGGCCTGGCGCCCGAGCCCATCGCGGTCACGCTGACCCGCACCCTCGACCTGCCGTACGACATCCCGCTCTTCCAGGAGCCCGAGGCCCGCCTGATCGTCTACACGAGCAGCGACCGCGAGCCCGAGCCGTGCGCCGCGCAGCTCGAGCTCGTCCGCCTTGACGAGCTCTTGCCCCCCGCCGTGCTCGCCGACCTGCGCGCCCGCCACGGCGTGCGCTGCGTGCTCTGCGAGGGCGGGCCGACGCTCAACGGGCCGCTGTTCGCCGCCGGGATCGTCGACGAGCTCTTCCTGACGATCTCCCCCGCCCTGGTCGGCGGGCGCCACCCGCTGACGATCCTCGAGGGCGAGCTCGAGGTCGCGCTCGCGCTCGACCTCGTCCAGGCGCTCGAGCACGACAGCACGCTGCTGCTCCGCTACCGCGTCCGCCCGCGCGGCTGAGCGGGTAACCGCATGGCCAGATGGGCCTCGCCGCGTCACTCGCGCATGTCGCCCGCAGGCCGCCGGCGCCGCAGCTGCCCGCGCTCGCCGAGATCGCCGAGGGCTTCCACCGCCACGAGCTGTTCGTCCGGGCGAGCGCGATCGCCTTCCGGCTGCTCTTCACGCTGATCCCGTTCGCGCTGTTCATCCTCGCGCTCGCCGGGGCGCTCTCCCTGGACTCGCTGTGGACGCAGGACCTCGCGCCGAACATCGCGCCGAAGGTCTCGCCCCAGGTCTACGACATCCTCGACTCGACGGTCCGCAAGGTGCTCGGCGGCCGCCAGCTGTTCTGGGTCACGGCCGGGTTCGCCCTGACGCTGTGGGAGGCCTCGGCCGCGGTGCGCGCCGTCATGCAGGCGATCGACGCGATCTACGGCAGCCGCAAGCGCCGGCCGCTCGTCGAGCGCCTGCTGACGTCGGCCTGGCTCGCGCTCGCGACCGGCGTCTGCGTGATCGGCGCCGCCGCGAGCCTGCGCTTCGGCTCTCACCTTGTCGGCGGGATCGCCGGCACGCTGGCGCGCTATCTGGTCGCCGCCGCGCTGCTCTGGCTGGCGGTCGGCCTGCTCGTCCGCTTCGCCGACGCCGCTCCCCAGCCGTTGCGCTGGGTGTCGTTCGGCTCGGCGCTCGTCGTCGTCGGCTGGCTGATCACGTGGAGCGCGTACGGCTTCTACGTCACGAGCGTCGCCGACCTCGGCTCGGCCTTCGGCGCCTTCGCCGTCGTCATCGTGCTGGTGACGTTCCTCCAGCTGTCCGCCACCGTGCTGTTGACGGGCACGCTGCTCGACGCGCTCGTGCGCGAAGACGTCGCTCGCGATGGCGAGGCGAAGTGACAGGATTCGAAGGAGGATGGACGATCGGCTGATCGGCGTGGACGTCGGAGGGACGAAGGTGTCGGTCGCCGTCTTCGCCGACGGCGAGCTCTCCGAGCCGCACGTCGAGCCGACCGAGCGCTCGAGCCCGGACGCGCTGCTCGACCAGCTCGTGCGCCTGATCAGCGCGGCGGCCGGCGACGACGGCCATGTCGCCGTCGGGCTGGGCGTTCCCTCGGTGGTCGACTGGGAGACCGGGCGCGTGCGCTCGAGCGTGAACATCCCGCTCGCCGATGTGCCGCTGCGCGACGTGCTGCGCGAGCGCCTGGGCGTGCCGGTCTTCGTCGACAACGACGCCAGCGTGGCAGCGCTGGCCGAGGCGCACGACTGCGGCGCGCGGCACCTCGTCATGTTCACGCTCGGCACCGGCGTGGGCGGCGGCGTGGTGATCGACGGGCGCGTCTTCCGCGGCGCGACCGGTGCCGCCCCCGAGCTCGGCCACTGGGTCATCGCCGCCGACCTGCGCAACGGCGAGCCCCAGCACAACGAGCACTTCCCGCAGCCGGGCTCGCTCGAATCGCTCGCCGCCGGCACCGCGCTGGACCGCCTGGGGCGCGAGCGCGGCTTCGAGGACGGCCGCGCGGTCGTCCAGGCCGCGCACCGCGGCGACGAGCGCGCGTGTGAGGCGGTCCGGCTGCTCGGCACGCGCCTCGGGATCGGTATCGCCAACGCCGTCAACGCGTTCGATCCCGAGGTCGTCGCGGTCGGCGGCGGCGTCTCGGTGGCCGGCGAGCTGCTGCTTCGCCCGGCGCGCGACACGGCGGCGCGTTTCGTCGTCCCGGGAGTGGGCACGCGAACGGAGATCAGGCGCGCGCGCGGCGGCCCGGACGCCGGCGTCCGCGGCGCGGCGCTGCTGGCGGGACAGGAACTGCAAATGGAGGTCACCAGATGAGCACGACGGCAGGCGTCAACGAGCGGCTCGCGGCCCTGACCGCCGCCGGTGTGAGCGTGTGGCTGGACCTCCTGCGCCGGTCACTGATCGAGAACGGCGAGCTGCAGCGGATGATCGAGGAGGAGTCGCTGCGCGGCGTCACCTCCAACCCGGCGATCTTCGAGAAGGCGATCCTCGGCTCGGAGGACTACGACGACCAGCTCGAGCGCCTCGCACGCGAGGGCGCCTCCGGCCGTGATACCTACCGCGCGCTCGTCGTCCAGGACGTCCAGGGCGCGGCCGACGTCCTGCGCGGCGTGTGGGAGTCCACCGATCACAAGGACGGCTACGTCTCGCTCGAGGTCGAGCCCGATCTCGCCCACGACACCGAGGGCACGATCGCGGCCGCGCGCCTGTACTGGGGCATGGTCGACCGGCCCAACCTGATGATCAAGATCCCCGGGACGGAGGCGGGCGTCCCCGCGATCGAGCAGGCGATCTACGAGGGCATCAACGTCAACGTGACGCTGCTGTTCGCCGTCGAGGCCTACGCCGAGGTGGCCGAGGCCTACGCCCGCGGGCTCGAGCGCCGCAAGGCGGAGGGCAAGTCGCTCGACGTGCACTCGGTGGCCAGCTTCTTCGTCTCGCGCGTGGACACCGAGGTCGACAAGCGCCTGGAGAAGCTCGGTCGCGAGGACCTGCGCGGGATCGCCGGCCTGGCCAACGCGCGCGCCGCGTACCGGCGCTTCAAGACCGAGCTGCGCCCGCGCCAGGAGGCCATCGGCGGGCCGGTCCAGCGGCCGCTGTGGGCCTCGACCGGCGTCAAGGACCCGCGCTACCCCGACACGATGTACGTCGACGAGCTCGTCGCGCCCGACACGGTCAACACGATGCCGCTCGAGACGCTGCTCGCCGAGGGCGACCACGGCCAGCCGCGGTCCGGCACCGGCGAACAGGACCCCAGCGACGACCTGCGCCGGCTGGCCGACGCCGGGATCGACATGCGCGACGTCACCGACCAGCTGCTCGTCGAGGGCATCGCCAAGTTCGTGACCCCGATGATCAAGCTGATGGCGGGCATCGAGTCCAAGCGCGAGAGCGTCGTCACCGCCCGTCCGCGCACGTTCGAGTCCAACCTGCCCGACGAGCTCGAGGGCGCGGTGGCCGAGCGGATCGCCGAGGCGCGCCGCGAGGACGTCGCCCGGCGGGTGTGGCACAAGGACCCGACGCTCTGGGGCGGCAGGGCCGAGACGCCCGAGCTCGCCGACCGCCTGGGCTGGCTGACCATCGCCGAGCACATGGAGGAGCGCCTCGACGAGCTGCGCGACTTCGCCCGCGAGTGCATCAACGACGGCCTGACGGACGCGCTGCTGCTCGGCATGGGCGGCTCGAGCCTCGCGCCCGAGGTCTTCCGCCAGTCGTTCCCGGTGGCCGACCACCACCTGCGCCTGCACGTGCTCGACTCGACCGACCCGGCCGCGGTGCTGGCCGCCGAGGAGGCGCTCGACCTCTCGAAGACGCTGTTCATCGTGTCCTCGAAGTCGGGCGGGACGATCGAGACGCTGTCGCACTTCAAGTACTTCTGGTCGAAGGCGGGGCGCGGCGAGCAGTTCGTCGCCATCACCGACCCGGGCTCGCCGCTCGAGCAGCTCGCCCACGAGCACGGCTTCCGCCGCGTCTTCCCCGGCGAGCCGGAGATCGGCGGGCGCTACAGCGCGCTGTCGAACTTCGGCCTCGTGCCGGCGGCGGTGATGGGCGCCGACCTCGAGGCGCTGCTCGACGGCGCCGAGGTCGCCGCGCAGGGCTGCCGCCACGACGACACCTCGGCGGGGAACTCCGGGCTGTGGCAGGGCGTCACGCTCGGCGAGCTGGCCCGGCGCGGGCGCGACAAGCTGACGTTCGTCGTCGACGACGAGGAGATCTCCTCGGTCGGGCTCTGGCTCGAGCAGCTCGTCGCCGAGTCGACCGGCAAGCACGGGCGCGGCATCCTCCCGGTGGCCGACGAGCCCGTCGGCCCGCCCGAGGTCTACGGCGACGACCGCGTGTTCATCCACCTGCGCGGCGAGAGCGCCCGGCTCGACGACGAGATGCAGGCGCTCGCGCACGCCGGGCAGCCGGTGCTGACGATCCCGACGCGCGGGGCGCGCGACCTCGGCCGGATCTTCTTCTTCGCCGAGTTCGCGACCGCGGTGAGCGGCTGGGCGCTGGGCATCAACCCGTTCGACCAGCCCAACGTGCAGGAGGCCAAGGACAAGACCAGGGCGGTGCTCGAGGCCGGCGACCTGCCGCACGTGCCCGACGCGCTCGACGACGGCCTCGACGTGCTCATCGCCGAGGCGGGCCCCGAGCGGTACGTCGCGATCATGGCCTACGTGCCGCCGTCGCCGGAGTTCGACGAGGCGGTCACCGAGCTGCGGAGCATGATCCGGGACATGACGCGCACGACGACGACGTTCGGCTACGGGCCGCGGTTCCTGCACTCGACCGGCCAGTTCCACAAGGGCGGCCCGCCGACCGGGCGCTTCCTGCAGCTCGTCGGCGACGTCGGCCCGGACGTCGAGGTGCCGGGCGAGCCGTACACGTTCCGCCGGCTCAAGAACGCGCAGGCCACCGGCGACCTGCAGACGCTCGACGGGCACGACCTGCCGACCAAGCGGGTCAAGCTCGAGGGCGACCTGGCCGCCGCCGTGCGCGAGATCACCAAGCGAGTGGAGGGGATGCGCTGATGCAGCTCGGCTTCATCGGCCTGGGGAAGATGGGCGGCAACATGGTCCATCGCATCAGGCGCGACTCGGACCATGAGGTCGTCGCCTTCGACTTCAACGAGGACGCCGTCCGCCAGGCGGAGGACCACGGCGCGCAGGGCGCGTCGTCGCTGGAGGACCTCGTCGCCAAGCTCTCGCCGCCGCGGACGGTGTGGATCATGGTCCCGGCGGGCGACCCCACGCAGCAGACGATCGACAGGCTCGCCGAGCTGCTCGACGACGGCGACGCGGTCGTCGACGGCGGCAACTCCAAGTGGACCGACGACAAGAAGCGCGCCGCGCAGCTGCGCGAGCACGGCATCGCCTACGTCGACGTCGGGACCAGCGGCGGCGTGTGGGGCCTGCAGGTCGGCTACTGCATGATGGTCGGCGGCGCCGACGACGCCGTCGAGCGCCTCGCGCCGATCCTCGATGTGCTCGCCCCGCCGTCCACCGACGAGCACGGCCCGGGCTGGCGGCACTTCGGGCCGGCGGGCGCCGGGCACTACGTGAAGATGGTCCACAACGGCGTGGAGTACGGGATCATGCAGGCCTACGCCGAGGGCTTCGACATCTTCGACAAGTGCGAGTACGACCTCGACAACGCGGCGATCGCGCACTTGTGGATGCAGGGGTCGGTTGTGCGCTCGTGGCTGTGCGAGCTGGCCGCTCTGGCCTTCGAGCAGGAGGGCAACGACCTCGCCAACCTCGACCAGTACACCGCCGACTCGGGCGAGGGCCGCTGGACGATCGAGGACGCCACCCGGCTCGACGTGCCGACGCCGGTGATCACCGGCTCGCTCTACGCGCGCTTCTACACGCGCGGCAACGGCGAGTTCACCGGCAAGGTCCTCAGCGCGCTGCGCAACCAGTTCGGCGGGCACACCACCAAGACGCGGGCCCGGGAGGCGCAGCCCTCGTGACGACCGTCGAGCAGCCCACCACCGAGGAGAACCCGCTGACCGCGGGCCTCGAGCGCCTGCCGATCCGCCCCACGACGATGACGATCTTCGGCGCGACCGGCGACCTCGCGCGGCGCAAGCTGCTGCCCGCCATCTACAACATGGCCCACGAGGGCGCGCTGCCCGAGCGCTTCAACCTCATCGGCGTCTCGCGCTCGGACCTGCCGCACGAGGAGTACCAGCGCCAGGCGCGCGCGGCGATCGAGAAGTTCAGCCGCCGCAAGCCGGACCCGAAGGTGCTCGACGCCCTGCTGGCCAACGTCCGCTACGTCTCCGGCACGTTCGACCAGAGCGACATGTACGACCGCCTCGGCGCGCAGGTCAACGAGTTCGACGAGGCCTCCGACGTCCCGTTCAACCGCTGCTACTACCTCTCGACGGCGCCGGAGTTCTTCCCGGTCATCATCAAGGCGCTGGGCGAGCACAGCCTCAACCAGCACCACGGCGCCGACGTCCGTGTGGTCATCGAGAAGCCCTTCGGGACGACGCTGCGCGAGGCGAACGAGCTCAACGACATCGTGCTCGACGTCTTTCAGGAGAACCAGGTCTTCCGGATCGACCACTACCTGGGCAAGGAGACTGTCCAGAACGTCCTGGCGTTCCGGTTCGCCAACGGGCTCTTCGAGCCGATCTGGAACCGCAACTACATCGACAACGTCCAGATCACCGCCGCGGAAGAGCTGGGGATCGAGGGGCGCGCCGGGTACTACGACCAGGCCGGCGCGCTGCGCGATCTCGTCCAGAACCACATGCTCCAGCTCCTGTGCCTGCTGTGCATGGAGCCGCCGGTGCGCTTCTCGGCCGACGAGGTCCGCGACGAGAAGGTCAAGGTCCTGCACGCGATCCAGCCCCCGTCACCCAAGTCGTGCGCCGAGACCACCGTGCGCGCGCAGTACTCGCGCGGCAACGTGGCCGGCGAGGAGGTTCCCGGCTACCTCGAGGAGGAGGGCGTGCCTCCCGACTCGCACACGGAGACCTACGCGGCGCTGCGCCTGGAGGTCGACAACTGGCGCTGGGCGGGAGTTCCCATCTACCTGCGCACGGGCAAGCGGCTGACGCGCAAGGTGACCGAGATCGCCGTCACGCTCAAGCCCGTCCCCCACCTCGCCTTCGGCCAGGACGGCTCGCTGGGCGTCAAGCCCAACCAGCTGGTCCTCACCGTGCAACCCAACGAGGGTGCATCGATCTCGCTGAGCGCGAAGATCCCCGGGTCGAAGATGCGCATCCGCCCGGTGCAGATGGAGTTTTTGTATGGAACGGCGTTCATGTCACAGTCGCCCGAGGCCTACGAGCGCCTGATCACCGACGCGATGCGCGGCGACGCGACGCTGTTCACGCGCAACGACGAGGTCGAGGCGCAATGGCGCATCATCCAGCCGATCCTCGACGCGTGGCAGGAGCACAACGACGAGCCGCTGCCGCAGTACCCGGCCGGCTCGCAGGGGCCCGAGGAGGCCAACCGCATCCTCGAAGACGGCGATCACTGGAGAGCGATATGAGCGGGCCTCCCACGCCACGCCCCCGCGGGCACGCTCGCGACGCGGGAGACCCGCGGTGACCGACGAGGTCTGGTCGGCGCAGGACACGTCTCCCGCGGAGATCGAGGCCGCGCTGCGCGAACTCCTCGTGCACCACCACGCCGAGGTGGCGCACGACGCGCCCGCGCGCGTGCTCAACCTCATCGCGATCGTCGACCGCGAGTGGCGCGGAGAGGTCGAGAACCGCCTCGAGAAGGTCGGCCGCTACCACGCGTCGCGCACCGTGCTCTGCGCCGTCGACCCGCGGCGCACGACCATCGACGCGCGCGTGCGCCTCATCGCCGACGACTCACCGCAGGCCGGCGAGTTCTCGCTGACCCACGAGCATGTCGTCGTCGACATCGGCGAGCAGCACCTCAAGAGCCTCGACACGATCGTCGACCCGCTCGTCGTCACCGACCTGCCCACGATGGCGTGGGCGCCGCACGGCCACCACGCCGGGATCGACGCGGTCATGCGCCTGTCCCAGGTCGTCCTGCTCGACACGGTCTCGGAGCCCTCGATCGAGGACGGGCTCAACTGGGCGCGCGGCCTGGCCGACCGCGCCTACGTCGTCGACCTCGCCTGGCTGCGCTCGACGCCGTGGCGCGAGCGTATCGCCGCGACGTTCGACCCGCCCGTGTTCCGCCCGCAGCTGGGCGCGATCACCGGCGTCAGCGCGCGCCACCACCCCGACTCGGGCGTGGCCGGCGTGCTGCTGTTCGGCTGGCTGGCCTCGCGGCTGGGCTGGACGCCGGGCTCGCTGGCGGCGCGCGGGCGCGACGGCGGGCTGGCGGGGCGGGCGAAGACGCGCAGGCACGAGATCACGCTCGAGCTCGAGCCCGCGCCGGAGCAGAGCGTCCCGGGCCTCGCGGGCATCACGATCGAGACCGCGCAGGGGACGAGGATCCAGCTCGACCGCGGGCCGGGCGGCCTGCGCGCCAAGCGGGTGACGCGCAAGGGCCACGAGATCGAGTGGACCGTGCTCGGCGCTTCCCGCGGCGAGGCGGGGATCCTGGGCGAGGGCATCCGCCAGGCGCTGCTGCGCGACCCGACCTACCGGCCGGCGCTCGACGCCGCGACGCAGATGGTGAGCTGAATATGACCGGACAATCGCTGCTCTCGGACACCTCGCTGGTCTCGCCGTTCCCGCCGATCGCCGAGTACGCGTTCCTGTCGGACTGCGAGACGTGCGCGCTCGTCGCCCCGTCGGGCGCGGTCGAGTGGATGTGCCTGCCGCGCTTCGACGGCCCCAGCGTCTTCGGCGCGATGCTCGACCGCGATGCCGGCACGTTCCGCATCGGCCCGGCCGACACGATGGTCCCCGCCTCGCGGCGCTACCTGCCCGGGACGATGGTCCTCGAGACGACGTGGGGCACGCGGCTGGGCTGGCTGATCGTGCGCGACGTCCTGCTCGTCGGCCCGTGGCACGACGTCGAGGAGCGCTCGGGCACGCACCGCCGCGCGCCGACAGATCACGACGCCGACCACGTCCTGCTGCGCACGCTGCGCTGCGTCAACGGCTCGGTCGAGGTCGTGCTCGAGTGCGATCCGATCTTCGACTACGGACGCAAGTACGCCGAGTGGGAGTACACCGGCCCGAGCTACACCGAGGCGGTCGCCGCCACCGAGGGCTGGCCGACGAAGCTGACGCTGACCACCGATCTGCGCCTGGGCTTCGAGGGCTCGCGCGCGCGGGCGCGCACGACGCTGCGCGACGGCGACACCGCGTTCGTCGCGCTGGCCTTCTCCGAGCACCCAGGGCCCAGGAGCTACCAGGAGGCCTACGACCGCCTCGTCCAGACCGCGGACTTCTGGCACGAGTGGCTCTCGCACGGGACGTTCCCCGACCACCCGTGGCGCACCTTCCTGCAGCGCAGCGCGCTGACGCTCAAGGGCCTCTCGTACGCGCCGACCGGGGCGATGATCGCGGCCGCGACGACGTCGCTGCCCGAGTCGCCCGGCGGCCAGCGCAACTGGGACTACCGCTACTCGTGGGTGCGCGACTCCACGTTCATGCTGTGGGGCCTGCACACGCTGGGCTTCCACTGGGAGGCCAACGACTACTTCTACTTCATGCAGGACGTCGCCCAGGAGTCCGAGGACGTGCAGGTGATGTACGGGGTGCAGGGAGAGCGCGAGCTCGAGGAGGAGATGCTCGAGCACCTCTCCGGCTACGACGGCGCCAAGCCGGTGCGCGTCGGCAACGGCGCCTACGACCAGCGCCAGCACGACGTGTGGGGCGTGATGCTCGACTCGATCTTCCTGCACACCAAGTCGCGCGACCACCTGCCCGAGCGCCGCTGGCCGCTCATCAAGCGACTGACGCAGAATGCGGTAGACCACTGGCGCGAGCCCGACCGCGGCATCTGGGAGGTCCGCGGCGAGACCAAGCACTTCGTCTCCAGCAAGGTCATGTGCTGGGTGGCCTGCGACCGCGGCGCGCGCCTCGCGCGCGTGCGCGAGGACAACGAGCAGGCCGACAAGTGGCAGGAGGTCGCCGAGGAGATCAAGGCCGACGTCTGCGGGAACGGCGTGCGCGAGGACGGCGTGTTCACCCAGCACTACGACACCGACGCGCTGGACGCCTCGTGCCTGCTCCTGCCGCTCGTGCGCTTCCTTCCGCCCGAGGACGAGCGCGTGCGCAACACGGTGCTCGCCGTCGCCAGCGAGCTCACCATGGACGGGCTCGTGCTGCGCTACCGCGTGGAGGAGACCGACGACGGCTTCGCCGACGAGGAGGGCACGTTCACGATCTGCTCGTTCTGGCTGGTCAGCGCGCTGAGCGAGATCGGCGAGCCCAAGATGGCGCGCGATCTGTGCGAGAAGCTGCTCGGCTACGCGTCGCCGCTGCACCTCTACGCCGAGGAGATCGACCCGCGGTCGGGCCGCCACTTCGGCAACTTCCCGCAGGCGTTCACCCACCTGGCGCTCATCAACGCGGTCATGCACGTGATCCGCGCCGATGAGGAGCTCGCCGCCGAGCAGGCGCCGCTGAGCGCCAAGCGACGCGACGACGCGGGGCTGGTGACCGGTATATGACGGTCCTCCGAGGATGCGCCTGACGACGGTCTCCGACGCCGAGGCGGCGGCGACGCGCGCCGCCGAGGTCGTCGCCCGCCTGGCCGCTGAGGCGCTCGACGCGCGCGGCGTCTGCCACCTGGCCCTGGCCGGCGGCTCGACCCCGCGGCGCTGTCACGAGCTGCTCGTCGAGCAGGAGATCGACTGGTCTCGCATGCACCTGTGGGAGTCCGACGAGCGCTGCGTGCCGCCCGACGACCCCGAGTCGAACTTCCTGATGATCCGCGAGTCGCTGCTGCACGCGATCGCGATCCCCGGCGAGAACGTCCACCGGGTCATGGGCGAGCGCGGCCCGGACGCCGCTGCCGACGCCTACGAGGGCGAGCTGCACGCCGCGGTCGAGCCGCGCACCCAGGCCGACGTCCCGATCCTCGACGTCGTCATGTGCGGGCTCGGCGAGGACGGCCACACGATGTCCCTGTTTCCGGGCCATCGCGAGGTCACCGTCAAGGACCGCCTCGTCGTCGGCGTCCGCGACGCGCCCAAGCCGCCGCCCGAGCGCGTCTCGTTCACGCTCGACCTCGTCCACGCGGCCCGCCGCACCATCCTCCTGACCGCGGGCGCCTCCAAGGCCGAGGCGCTCTCCGCCGTTCTCGACGGGCCCGATCCCCACGTCCCGGCCTCGCTGCTGCGCTTCGGGCGCCTCGAAGTCATCGCCGACGACGCGGCGGCGCCGTCGCGGCTGCGCGAGCGCTAAGCCTCGAGAAGGAGCACCCTCATGAAGTTCTGGGCCACCGTCGTCTACGAGTTCCAGGCGCGGTCGGTCGCCGAGGCGGGCGAGCGCCTGAACTCGGTGCTCGATCAGGCGCGCGAAGGCGCCAAGATGGAGCCGCGCAGCGTCGAGCTGCGCACGCCGCCGGGCGACATGCCGGTCACGCTGCCGGCGCCGGGAATGTCCGCCGGGGCGCGCCCGCCGCTCGGCGACGGGCAGTTCGCGCCGTAAGCACATCGTTTCCAAGCCGGCCATGGCCGTCGTGTAGGGTCGGCCCGGTGACCCCCGCGGTGCTCGACGCGATGGTCCAGGCGCGCGAACGGACGCTCGGCCTCGTGGCCCACCTGGGCGACGAGGCCCTCGAGCGGGTTGTCGACCCGATCATGAGCCCGCTCGCCTGGGACCTCGGCCACATCGCGGCCTACGAGGACCTGTGGATCAACCACCGGCTCGGCGGTCGCCCGCTTCTGCGCGCCGATCTCGCCGTCCTCTACGACGCGTTCGAGACGCCGCGCGCGATCCGCGGCGAGGCGCGCTTCCTGCGCGGCTGGTACCTGCGCGAGTACATGGAGGCGGTCCGCGAGCGCGCGCTGGACGTCGATCCCGGCGACGGCTTCCTGCACGAGCTCGTCGCGCGTCACGAACTGCAGCACACAGAGACCATGCTGCAGACCATGCGCCTGGGCGACGTCCTCCCCGACGGCTGGGGCCTGCCCGACCGGGTCGACGGCGACGGGCTCGAGCTCGTCGAGGTCCCCGCCGGGCCGGCCCTGATCGGCGCGCCCGAAGGCTTCGCGTACGACAACGAGCGCCCGCGCCACGAGGTGCCCGTCCCGTCGTTCCACATCGGCCGCACGCCGGTCACCAACGCCACCTGGCTGCACTTCTGCGAGGGCGGCGGCTACGTGCGCCGCGAGTGGTGGACGCGCGAGGGCTGGGCGTGGAAGGAGGACTACGACATCACACACCACGCCGGGGCCGAGGCCGGGGACCCGGACGCGCCCGTCGTCCACGTCTCCTGGTTCGAGGCCGACGCCTTCGCCCGCGCGCAGGGGCTGCGCCTGCCGACGGAGGTCGAATGGGAGAAGGCGGCGACCTGGGACCAGCTCGAGGGGATCGGGAGGGTCTGGGAGTGGACGTCGTCGTGGTTCGGCGGCTACCCGGGCTTCGTCGCGCACCCGTATCGCGAGTACTCCGAGGTCTTCTTCGGCGAGCGCTACCGGGTCCTGCGCGGCGGCTCGTGCGCCACCGACCCGCGCGTGGCGACGCCGCACTTCCGCAACTGGGACCTGCCCACGCGCAGCCAGCTCTTCTCGGGAGTGAGGTTGGCCGCATGACCACGCGCGCCGCCGACGTCGTGATCGAGTCGCGACTGCGCCCGGGCGACGAGCGCTCGCTGGCCTACGACGTTCTCGACGGCCTGACGCGGCCGTTCAAGGAGCTGCCGCCCAAGCACTTCTACGACACCGAGGGCTCGCTGCTGTTCGACCGCATCTGCGCGCTGCCCGAGTACTACCCCACGCGCACCGAGCGGGCGATCCTCACCGACTGCGCCGCCGCCATCGTCGAGCGCACGGGCGCCGCCGAGCTCGTCGAGCTCGGCTCGGGGATGCCGGACAAGTCGCGGCTCGTGCTCGACGCGATGCGCGACGCCGGCACCCTGGACCGCTATGTGCCCTTCGACGTCAGCGAGCACGTCATCCGGCTGGCCGCCGAGCGGCTCGTCGAGGACTACCCGGGCCTGCGCGTCCACGGCGTCGTCGGCGACTTCGAGCGCCACCTCGACGCCATCCCGCCCGCCGACGACGGCCCGCGCGTCGTGGCCTTCCTCGGCGGGACGATCGGCAACTTCCCGCCGGGCAGCCGCCGGCGCTTCCTGCGCGCGGTCCGCGGCACGCTGGGGCACGGCGACCGCCTCCTGCTCGGCGCCGACCTCGTCAAGGACCCGGCGACCATCGAGGCCGCCTACAACGACAGCCAGGGCGTCACCGCGGCGTTCAACCGCAACGTGCTCGCGGTCGTCAACCGCGAGCTCGACGCCGACTTCGACCTCGAGGCCTTCGAGCACGTCGCCTTCTACGACCGCCCGCACGAGTGGATCGAGATGCGCCTGCGCGCGCTCGGCCCGCAGGTCGTCCGGATCGCCGCGCTCGAGCTGACCGTGCACTTCGCCAACCGCGAGGAGCTGCGCACCGAGATCAGCGCGAAGTTCACGCGCGAGCGCCTGGCTGCCGACCTCGCCGCGGCGGGCCTGCTCCTGGAACAGCTCTACACCGATCCGGACGAGCTGTTCGCGGTCGCGCTGGCCACCCCGCGCGGTTAGCGCCGATTGGCTCCTAGTGCTGCGTCAGGTGACGTCCCGCCGAACGGGGCGAACGTTGCCTGACGCGGCACTAGGCGTTGAAGTCCTTGTCCCGGCCCTCGCCCGGCCACGGGGCGAGGATCAACAGCAGGCGCGCGTCGGACTTCGCGCGGACCTCGCGCCGCTCGTGCGGGTCGAAGTGGGCGACGAAGCCGGCGCTGCCCTGCGTCGTCCGGCCGTTCTCGCCGATCTCGACCTCGCCGTCGTGCACGTGCAGCCACGTGTGCTCGTAGACCCGGTGCTCCTGGAGCATCTCACCGGCGGGCAGGGCGATGGCGATGACACGAGCAGCGCCGTCATCGGAGCGCAGGACCTCGGGGTGATGGGGCTCGACGTTCAGCTCGGTGATGTTCCAGGTGTCCATGCGCGCGACCCTACCCCACCGTCCGCGAATCGGTACGTTCCCCCGCCATGCGGATCGAGGGCAGCGCAGCGCTGGTGGTGGGCGGCGCGTCGGGGCTCGGCGAGGCGACCGCGCGGGCGCTCGCCGAGCGCGGCGCGCAGGTGACGATCGCCGACCTCAACGAGGAGAAGGGCAAGGCGGTCGCCGGCGAGATCGGCGGCGCGTTCGTGAAGGCGGACGTCACCAAGCCCGACGAGGTCGAGGCCGCGGTGGGACAGGCCGCGCAGGCCGACGACGGGCTGCGCATCTCGATGCACTGCGCGGGCGTCGGCTGGGCCGAGCGGACCGCCAGCTCGCGCGGGCCGCACCAGCTGCAGCCCTTCGAGATCGTCGTCGGCGTCAACCTGATCGGGACGTTCAACGCGCTGCGCTTCGCGGCCAAGGCGATGCTCGACAACGAGCCCGACGCCGGCGGCGAGCGCGGCGTCTGCGTCAACACCGCCTCGATCGCCGCGTACGACGGCCAGATCGGCCAGATCGCCTACTCGGCGTCGAAGGGCGGCGTGGTCGGCATGACGCTGCCCGCCGCGCGCGACCTCGCGCGCAACGGCATCCGCGTCAACACGATCGCGCCCGGGCTGTTCGACACGCCGCTGCTCGGGGCGCTCCCGCAGGAGCAGCGCGAGGCGCTGGGCGCCGGCATCCCCTTCCCCCCGCGCCTCGGCCGCCCGGACGAGTACGCGGCGCTCGCCTGCCACATCGTCGAGAACACGATGATCAACGGCGAGGTGATCCGCCTCGACGGCGCGCTGCGGATGCCGCCGGCCTGATGGGGAGGGCGCGCGAGGCGCCCTCCCCGCCGATCACTAGTTCAGGCGCTCGACGAGCATGGCCATGCCCATGCCGCCCGCGACGCACATCGACTCGACCCCGTAGGTCTTGTCGAGCGTCTCGAGGTCGTTGAGCAGCGTGGTCATGATCCGCGCGCCGGTCATCCCGAACGGATGGCCGAGGGCGATCGCCCCGCCGAACGGGTTGAGCTTCTCGTCGTCGATGCCCAGCTCCTCCTTGCAGGGCACGATCTGGGCGGCGAACGCCTCGTTGATCTCCACGACGTCGATGTCGTCGATCGTCATCCCGGCCTCCTTGAGGAGCGTCTGGATGGCGGGGATCGGGCCGAGGCCCATGATCTCCGGGCGGATCGCGGCCACGGTCGAGGCGATGATGCGCGCCCGCGGCTTGAGCCCGAGCGCCTTGGCCTTCTCGTCGCTCATGACGAGCACGGCGGCGGCGCCGTCGTTCAGCGGGCACGCGTTGCCCGCGGTGACGGTGCCGTCCGGCTTGAACGCCGGCTTGAGCGCGGCGAGCTTCTCGATCGTGGTGCCCGGGCGCGGGCCGTCGTCCTTGGTCACCTCGGTGCCGTCCGGCGTCGTGACCGGGACGATCTCCTTGTCGAAGTGCCCGGACGCCTGCGCGTCGACCGCGCGGTTCTGGGACACGACCGCCCACTCGTCCTGCTGCTCGCGCGTGACCTTGCAGCGATCGGCCACGTTCTCCGCGGTCAGCCCCATCGGGATGTAGACGTTGTAGACGGACTCCGGCCCGCCGTCGAGCTTCTTGTGGAACTCGAAGTCGGGCGCCCCCGCGGCGCGCGAGACGGCCTCGACGCCGGCGGCGATGTACTGGTCGCCCTCACCCACCTTGATGGCGTGGAAGGCCATCCTCAGCGTCTGCAGCGAGCTCGCGCAGAAGCGGTTGAGCGTGCAGGCGGGAACGTGATGATCGATGTCGGCGAGGAGCGCCGCGTTGCGTCCGATGTTGTAGCCCTGCTCACCGGCGCCGAACGCGGCCCCCATCATCACGTCGCCGGTCTCGGCGAAGTCGACCTCGGGGTTGCGCTCCTGGAGGGCCTTGAGCGGGACCGCGGCGAGGTCGTCGGCGCGGACGTCCTTGAGCGAGCCCTTGACGGCGCGACCGATCGGGGTTCGGACCGCATCGACGATGACGGCCTCGGGCATTGCTGCCTCCTTGAGTCAGCCCCGGCGTCGCACTCGCGGGGCGGGTTTCCCCGGCGTCGCACTCGCAGGGGCCTGCCTTCGAGGGTAGAGCAAACGCCTTTCCTACAAAGTCGATTGGGATTAGGTACATTGCTCGTCTCCCCGTGCGCATCGACGTTCATCAGCACCTCTGGAGCGAGCCGCTGGTCGCCGCGCTGGCCCGCCGGCGCCTGCCGCCGCGCGTCCGCCGCGCGCCTGACGGGTGGTGGCTCGACCTCGCCGGCGAGCCGCCGTGCCAGCTCGAGCTTTCCAGCGAGGACGTCGGGCGGCGGGCGGCGCTCGTGCACCTCGACGGGGTCGACCGGGCGCTGGTCGCGCTCTCCTCACCGCTGGGCGTCGAGTCGCTCGACCCGGACGAGGCCGCCGACGTGCTGGACGCCTTCCACGCCGGCGCCGCCGCGCTGCCCGCGGAGTTCGGCGCGTGGGCATCCGTGCCGCTGCGCGACCTCGACGGCGCGGTCGGCGAGCTCGAGCGCCGGCTCGCCGAGGGGTTCGCCGGGCTGTGCCTGCCGGCGGGCGCCCTCGCCACGCCGGCGGCGGTGGAGCGCGTCGCGCCGCTGCTGGACGCGCTCGAGCGGCGGGAGGCGCCGCTGTTCGTCCACCCCGGCCCCGCGCCCGCCGAGGCCCACGACGTGCCGCCGTGGTGGCCTGCGCTGACCGACTACGTCGAGGGCCTGCACGCGGCGTGGCATGCCTTCGCCGCGATCGGGCGCCGCGCCCACCCGCGCCTGACCGTCGTCTTCGCCGCGCTCGCCGGCGGCGCGCCGCTGCACCTCGAGCGGATCGCCGCGCGCGGCGGGCCGCTGGCCAGCGCGTTCGACCCGGGCCTGTTCTACGAGACGTCCTCGTACGGGACGCGGATGATCGAGGCGATGGTGCGCGTGGTCGGGGTCGACCAGCTCGTGCACGGCTCGGATCGCCCGGTCGTCGAGCCGCCGGACGCGAAGGCGATCGGGCCGGCGACGTGGGAGGCGCTCGCGCGGGCCAACCCGGCCCGACTTCTCGGCGCGAGGGCCCTGGCGGCATGACGGCCGACGCCTTGGAGGCCTTCGCCCGCGAGCTGGCGCGCGCGCGCGAGCGCTGGCGCCATCTCGTCAACCACGACCCCGCCCAGCGCACCTACGGGCTGCTGCACCACGACGCCGACGTCATGGCCTGGCTGATCTGCTGGATGGACGACCACGACACGGGCTTCCACGACCACGATGGCTCGGCCGGCGCGGTGGCGGTGATCGACGGCGCCGTGCGCGAGGACCGCCTGCGCCTCGGCGCCGCGCCGCTGCAGCGCATCGTCCGCGCCGGGGAGTCCTTCACCTTCGGCCCCGCGGACATCCACCGCGTGCGCCACGCCGGGCGCCGCCCGGCGGTGACGATCCACGCCTACTCGCCGCCGCTGTGGCGCATGGGCGCCTACGAGGTCGACTCCAGCGGCGCGCTGCGCCGCCACTCGATCTCCTACGCCGAGGAGCTGCGCCCGCTGTCGGCCGCGTAACCTGCCCGGCGCCGATGCACCGAATCATCGCGCTCGCGGCGCTCCTGGCCTGCTTCCTGCTGCCCGCCGGTCTTGCGACGGCCGACGGCCTGCAGTTCTCCACGCCCGTCCAGCTGCCCCACGGCGACCCGAAGGGCAGCCCCTACTTCTCGGGCGGCGAGCCCTCGCTGGGCTTCGACCCGCAGGGCGGCCACACGTACGTGGTCGCCCCGCAGGGCGTGCCGGCCGCGTTGGGCGGGGTCTTCGGCGGCAACCCGCTGGGCGTCGCGTACTGGGCCTCCGACGACGGCGGGCGGACGTGGCCGCGCTCGGATCTCACCGGCACCGGCAACGGGGGCGGCGACTCCGACGTCGAGGTCCTCCAGGACCACACCGTGCTCGTCGCCGACCTCGAGGCGACGGCCGCGGCGATCTGCATCTCGCACGACTTCGCCCAGACCTTCGACAACTGCTCGGGCGGCTTCACGAACAACCAGCAGGGCCCGGAGAACGACCGCGAGTGGCTCACGCGCGGCCTCAAGCAGGGCGAGGTCTACCTGACCTACCACGACTTCACCGCCGGCTTCCCGATCATCGAGCGCTCGACGGACGGCGGCCAGAGCTTCTCGCCGTGCGGGACGATCATCGACCCGGGCGGGCCCGCGGCCCAGACCTACACGCCCAGCGGCGGCACGCTGGTGTCCAAGCCGGTCATCGACGGGGACGGGACGGTCTACGTCGAGTTCACCACGCCCGACCAGAGCGCGCCGCCCGTCGGCGCGCGCCTCAACCACCTGTTCATGGCCGTGGCCAAGGGCGGCTGCAGCGGCACCACGCAGTTCAAGAACTACGCGATCTACAGCGATCCGGGCGGCGACCTGGCCAAGATCTTCCAGGCCCAGGCGATCGACGGCGGCGGTCAGCTCTACGTGGTGGCGGGCGGGAAGACGAAGGCCGATCAGCCGAACACCGACCTGTGGCTGTTCACCTCCGCCGACGGCGGCCAGCACTGGTCGGCGCCGCAGCAGGTCAACCCGCCGGAGCTCAAGGCGAACGTGCTGCCGGCGGTCGCCGGCGGTCCGGCCCGCGGGCAGGTCGTCTTCGGGTGGTTCGGCACCACCTCCAGCGGTGATCCCAACAACCAGACCAGCCAGTGGCGCTACTACGCGGGCGAGTCGCTCGACGGCGGTCAGAGCATCGCCTACGCCACGGTGAGCCCCGACGTCGTCCACTACGGCGACGTCTGCACGCAGGGCGTCTTCTGCGGCCTGATCCCCGGCGAGCCGGGCAACCGCAACCTGCTGGACTTCTCCAGCGCCGCCGTCGACCCCACGGACGGGTGCGCGGCGCTGGCCATCCCGGAGGACCCGTACAACCGGCCCGACCTCCCCAACGGCGACGACAACCTCCAGTCCTCGGCCTACTTCTCGCGCCAGACCGCGGCGCAGGCGTGCTTCAGCAAGGCCAACGCGGGCCGGCCCGCGGGGGCCTTCGCGGGCAGCGGGCCGGCGCCGGGGGGCGGCCAGGGCGCGCCGTCGATCACCGGCTGCACGGACCGCATCGCTCCCGTGTCGCGGCTGACGCGGGCGCGGGTCTCGCGCCGGCGCGTCGTCGTCCTGCGCGGCCGCTCGAGCGACCGCGGCTGCGGAGCGCGCGGCGCGGGACGCGTCAAGCAGGTGCGCGTCGCCGTGGGGCGGCGGTTCGCCAAGCAGCGCTGCCGCTACCTGCGGCCCGACAACCGCTTCGGGCCGCTCGTCGAGTGCCGCCGCACCACGTACCTGTCGGCCCGCGGGACCACGCGCTGGTCGATCCGGCTGGGCCGCCGGCTGCCGCGCGGCCGCTACGTCGTCTGGGTGCTCGGCGTCGATGCCGCGGGGAACGTCGAGCGCAAGGCGCGCCGCGCGAACCCCGGCCGCTTCCGCGTCCCGTGAGCCGGCGCGCGCTCGCCGCGCTCGCCCTCGCCGCGCTCGCCACCGGCTGCGGCGGCGGCCAGTCGAGCGAGGACGCGGCGAGGGCGACCGTCCAGCGCTACCTCACCGCGCTGGGGCGCGGGGACGCCGCGGCGGCCTGCCGCGAGCTGACCAGGCGCAGCCAGGACGCGCTCGCGGACGCCGCCGTGTCGAAGCTGCGGCTCAAGACGCGCTCGTGCGAGGCGGCGATCGACCGCGCGCTGCACGCCCCGAACGGACCCCAGCTGCGCCGGCTGGGCCGGGCGAAGATCACGCGCGTCGCGGTCGACGGCGACCGGGCCGAGGTGAGCGTGGCCGGCGTCGCGGGGCGCACCTCGCTCGTGCGCGCCGACGGCGACTGGAGGATCGAGAGCGAGCCCAGCGGCGAGAGCAACTAGTGCCGCGCTAGGAGAGTCGCCGGCCCATGAGCGCCGCGTGGTCGGCGACGTGGCGGGCGAACTCCTCGAAGCCCGAGGCGTAGACCGCCTGGGGCCCGTCGCACACGGCGTGCTCGGGGTCCTCGTGGACCTCGACGATGATGCCGTCCGCGCCGACGGCCGCCGCCGCGCGCGAGAGCGGCTCGACGAGGCGCCGGTCGCCCGACGCGTGGCTCGGATCGACGATGACCGGCAGGTGCGTGTGCAGCTTGAGCCACGGCACCGCCCCGAGGTCGAGCGTGAAGCGCGTGGCCGTCTCGAACGTGCGGATGCCGCGCTCGCACAGCATGAGCCGCTCGTTGCCCTCCTTGAGGATGTAGTCGGCGGCCATGAGCAGCTCGTCGAGCGACGACGACAGCCCGCGCTTGAGCAGGACCGGCTTGCCGAGCTTGCCCGCGACCTCGAGCAGCGCGTAGTTCTGCATGTTGCGCGCGCCGATCTGGATCACGTCGGCGTAGGTGGCGACCGCGTCGGCGTGCTGGCTGTCGAGCAGCTCGGTGACCACCGGCAGCCCGGTGGCCTCGCGGACCTCGGCGAGGATCTCCAGGCCGGCGACGCCGAGCCCCTTGAAGGCGAACGGCGACGTGCGCGGCTTGAAGGCGCCGCCGCGCAGCATCGACGCGCCGGCCGCGCGGACCGCCTCGGCGACGGTCAGCGTCCCCTCGCGCGTCTCGACGGTGCACGGCCCGGCGATCAGGCAGAACGTCTCGCCGCCGCCGACAACGCGCCCGTCGATCTCGAACGACGTGGGCTCGTGGTGGGCGAGCTCGGACGAGGCGAGCTTGTACGGGCGCGAGATCGGCACCACACGATCCACGCCGGACATGCCCTCCAGCCCGAGCTCGCGGACGCCCTCGGGGTCGCCGATCGCCCCGATGGCGGTCGTGAGCTCGCCCGGCATCGTCAGCACGTGGACGCCGGTGGTCTCGAGCCGGGCGACGACCGCGCGGATCTGATCCTCGGTCGCGCCGGGGGTCATGACGACCATCATCGGCGCGGATCCTACGACGGCGGAAGCTAGTCGCTTGCGCGGATGCTCACGGGCTTGGTCACGACCGTCGCGCGACCCGTGGCGTCGCGCGTCGTGACCACCGCAGTGGCGCGCACGGTGCGCCCGCCGGCGAACAGGTTGCGCGCGGCCTTGGCGATCTTGACCCGCACGCGCTTGGTCTTGCCGGCGGCCACGTCGAAGCGGCCCTCGCCGATCACCCGGCAGCCGCGCGCGCAGCGCGCCGCCCGGGCGCGTGCCCGCCGGGACCTGGACTTCTCGCGCGGGGCGCTCTCCGCCAGGCGCAGGACGATCGTCCCGTGGCAACCGCCGGCGGCGATCGCCGGGCAGGCGAGCGGCACGGGCAGCGCCGGGGCGCCGGCGGGCAGCAGCAGCGGGGCCGTCGCGTCGATCTGGGCGGCCGGCGCGGACGCCACCGGGGGCGCGGCCGGGGCGCGCGGCGCCGGGACAGGTGCCGAGACGACGTCGTCGGCGGGCGGCGTGTCGGCCGCGGGCGCCGGGCCGGACGGCGGGGCGGCGGGCGCGCCGGTCGTGTCGACCTCGGCGGCGGCGGCGTAGACGCGGGTCGCCGTCGCGCCCGTGGCGGCGTCGACGCGCAGCGTGAGCGCAAGGTGGCCCGCGGCGGTGGCGCTCGACGGGGCGGTCGCGGTCGCCGTGTACCAGCCGGCGGGCGAGCCCGCGGGCAGGGTGGCGTAGCCGATCGACTGCGTGCCCGCCCACAGCGTGAACGTCAGCGTCGACATCGAGCCGACCTGGGCGTAGACGTACAGCCGCGCGGCCGTCGGGGTCTCGCCGGACGCGAGGCTCGGCGCGGCCAGGTACGTGCTGACCCACTGCCCGTTCGCGGCGCCGATGCTCTGCACGTAGTCGCCGGACACCGAGGGCGCCGCCGGGCGGGTCACCGCGTCGTCGAGGACGCCCGCGAGGTCGGCGCCGGCCGGCGAGGTGGTCCAGCTCGAGAAGGTCGGGTACGTCGCCGACGGGCGCAGCACGTAGGTCGCCGCGGCGGCCGGCGCGGCGGGCAGGCACGCCAGAGCGGCGGCGAGGGGGACGAGGAGGCGGCGACGAAGCGTGAGCATGGCTAGGCGGCCTCCAAACGCGGGAGCGCGGTCGCCCTCGAGCGGCGGTCTGCGGCCAGCTCTGCGCAGAACGCGCGCACGACCGCCGGGTCGAACTGGGTGCCCGCGCACCGGCTCAGCTCGTCGAGCGCGTCCTCGAGGGGGATTGGCGGCGAGTACGGGCGCTCGCTGACCATCGCGTCGAACGCGTCGCAGACGGCGATGACGCGGGCGGCGAGCGGGATGCGCTCGCCCGAGATCCCGTCCGGGTAGCCGCGGCCGTCGAAGCGCTCGTGGCTCGCGCGCACGACGGGCGCGACCGGCCGCAGCGCCGGGGACGCGGAGAGGATGCGCTCGCCGATGAGCGTGTGCTCGTGCATGAGCGCCCACTCGAGCTTGTCGAGCGCGCCCGGCTTGGCCAGGATCGCGTCCGGGATGGCGACCTTGCCGACGTCGTGCAGCAGCGCGGCGCGCGCGAGGTCGTCGAGGTCGGCGCCGGTCACGCCGAGGCGCCGCCCGATCGCCCGCGCGAGGTTGGCGACGCCGTCGAAGTGGTCATGGAGTTCGGGCTCGCGCTCGCGCAGGAGCGCCCGCAGCACGTCGAGCGTCTGCCCGCCGTCGGCCCTGCGCACGCGCGTGCCCTTGTGCGCGTACAGGCGCTCGTCGGCGACCTGCAGCGCGGCGCTGACGGCGGTGGCCTCCTCCGGCACGCGCACGGTGCCCAGCGACGTGCCGACCGCGACGAGACCGCCCCGCTCGGACAGCGCCTCGGCGGCCGCGCGCTCGATGGCCTCGACCGGGCGGGCCCCTGGGCGCACGAGGGCGCAGAACTCGTCGCCGCCCAGGCGGTAGACCTCGCCCTCGGCGGCCACGGCGTCGCGCAGTCGCTCGCCGAGGCGGCTCAGCAACGCGTCGCCGGCCGGGTGGCCGAACGTGTCGTTGAAGCGCTTGAAGCCGTCGAGGTCGAAGATGATCAGGGCGTGCGGCCGGCCGCTGTCGAGCACGGCCTGCAGGTCGTCGAGCAGCCGCCGGCGGTTGCCCAGGGCGGTCAGCGGGTCCGTGAGCGCCTCGCGGCGGCTGGCGGAGAGGATGCGGACGTTCTCGGCGAACGTGACCGCCATGCGGACGATCACCGCGACGAGCGTGGCGCTGGCCAGCGCGAAGCCGGCGGTGTCGACCGCGTGCGAGCGGCTGTAGAGCACCAGGCCCAGCGAGGCGGCGGCGAAGACGACGGGCGGCAGGAGCGGGCGCAGGCCAGAGAGCTCGATCGGCTGCGCTGCGCCGACGGGCTGCCAGGCGGCCAGGCCGAGCAGCGCGGCGGACGCGGGCCACAGCCAGTCGAAGGTCCCGGTGGGCGGACCGCCGGCGACGGCGGACCACAGCGACCACATGTCGATGAACGCCCCGAGCAGCAGCGCGACCGCGACGAGTCCGAGCACCCGCCCAGGGCGCCAGCCGGTCAGCGCGCTCACCCACAGGACGAAGCCCGCGAGCACCAGGTCGGCGACCGGGTAGGCGAGGTCGGCGAGGACGTTCGCGCCGTCGCCCCCGCTGGCCTCGACGAGCGCCGGGAAGGCGAGCGCGGCGACGACCGCGGCGAGCGCGAGCGCGCCCACGATGCCGTCGAGCCACAGGGTCAGGCGCAGGTCGCGCACGCGGGCGCGCAGCAGCAGGACCAGCGCGCCGTAGGCGAACGGATAGAAGGCCAGCCACAGCACGTCGGCGCGCGAGGGGAACGCGCCGTCCTGCAGCGTCGGGTGCAACGTCGTGTCGATCACGCCCGCCGACCAGACCGCCAGCCCGGTTCCGAGCACGAGCCACGCCGCGCGCTGGGGCGCGACGAGCGCGCCGCGCGCCAGGCACAGCACCGCCGAGCCGGCCAGCAGGCCGTCGTAGAGCCAGTCCTCGAAGAAGGCGGAGTCGCGGCCGAGACCGGTGATCGAGTGCACCGCGTAGGCGGCCAGGCCCACGACCAGCAGGAGCTGGAGCGGCGCGACGAGGGTCGCGCGCCCACGGGCGGCGACGAGCTGGCGCAGCGGCGACATGGGGGCGAGATCGACGCCGCCCAGCGCGCCCCTGTAGACCGTGGACCGGGCCCTGGACTATAAGCCGAGCCCGCGCACGCCCATCTCGTCGAAGCCGACGTGGTGGGCGAGCTCGTGGCGCACGGTCCGCGTCACCTGCTCGCGCAGCAGCTCGGGGTCGTGGCCGAAGTCGCGCCGCAGCGTGTCGCGGAAGATCACGATCCGGTCGTGCGCGTTGTCGCGCGCGGCGGTGTCGCCCATGTACAGCCCGTAGGCGCGGTGACGGCGGCCCTTGTCGGAGATGACGACCGGGACGTGCTCGAGCGCGTTGCGCAGGAGGTCCGGGAGATCGTCGAGGGCGTCACGGACGAGCTCCTCGAAGTCGTCGTCGTCGAGGGGGTCGAGCTCGAGGAACTCGCCCTCCTCCGGGTCGGCGGCGACGCCGTCGCGGGCCAGGCGCTCGGAGCGGCGGACCACCTGCTCGAACTCGGCCTCCGAGGCGGGGTCGCGCCAGTCGGCCAGCCGCGACATGACGAGCACGACGAGCGCCCCGAAGGCGACCGTGGCCACGACGGCGACGGCGGCCGCCTCGACGAGCCGGAGCAGGAACGAGGAGCTGAAGCCCTCGCCGACCGCGACGACCGACACGCCGACGCTGAGGGCGACGGCGGCGGCGAAGGCGATCCGGCGCAGGTTGGGCATGGGGGTCACTTCATGGCGCGGGCGATGACGATGCGCTGGATCTCGTTGGTGCCTTCGTAGATCTGGGTGATCTTGGCGTCGCGCATGTAGCGCTCGACGGGGTACTCGGTGACGTAGCCGTAGCCGCCGAGGACCTGGACGGCCTCGACGGTCACGCGCATCGCGTTGTCGGAGGCAAACAGCTTGGCCATCGAGGAGTACT
>VAWY01000012.1 GCA_005888335.1 Actinomycetota bacterium | reverse complement strand
GCGCTGGTGCACTCGCGCTTCTCGACGAACACCTTCCCGAGCTGGGAGCTCGCCCACCCGTACCGCGTGATCGCCCACAACGGCGAGATCAACACGCTGATGGGCAACGTCAACTGGATGCGGGCGCGCGAGTCGCAGCTGGCGTCGCAGCTGTTCGGCGGCGACCTGCAGAAGGTGCTGCCGGTAGTGCGCCCGGGCGGCTCCGACTCGGCGACCTTCGACAACGTCCTCGAGCTGCTCATGCTCGCCGGCCGCTCGCTGCCGCACGCGGTGATGATGATGATCCCGGAGGCGCACGAGGGCCGCGACGACCTGCCCGACGAGCTCAAGGCCTTCTACGAGTTCCACAGCTCGTTCATGGAGCCGTGGGACGGCCCGGCGGCGGTCGCCTTCACCGACGGGCGGCTGATCGGCGCGACGCTCGACCGCAACGGCCTGCGCCCCGGCCGCTGGCTGGAGACGCACGACGGCTGGGTGGTGCTGGGCTCGGAGGCCGGCCTGCTCGGGATCGAGCCGGCGCGCGTCAAGCGCCTCGGCCGCCTGCAGCCGGGCAAGCTGTTCCTGGTCGACCTCGAGCGCCATCGGATCGTCGAGGACTCCGAGGTCAAGGCCGAGATCGCCGGCCAGCGCCCGTACCGCCGCTGGCTCGACGAGCAGCGCGTCCACTTCGCCGACCTCGTCCCGGCTCACGTCACGCTGACCGGGGTCGAGCCGCTGCTGCTGCGCCAGCTCGCCTTCGGCTACTCACAGGAGGACCTGCGCGTGCTCGTGGCGCCGATGGCCGCGCGCGGCGAGGAGCCGGTCGGCTCGATGGGCAACGACGCCGCGCTGGCCGTGCTCTCCGACCAGCGCCCGCCGCTGTTCAGCTACTTCAAGCAGCTCTTCGCGCAGGTGACCAACCCGCCGATCGACCCGATCCGCGAGGCGGTGGTGATGAGCGTCAGCGCGGCCGTGGGCGCCGAGGGCAACCTGCTCGACGAGACGCCCGAGCACGGCCACCAGCTCGTCATGCACGGGCCGGTCCTGCGCAACGTCGAGCTCGAGACGCTGCGCCAGGTCGGCCACGAGATCTTCGAGACGGCGACGCTCGACATCACCTGGCCGGTGGCCGAGGGCCCGGAGGGCATGCAGAAGCGCCTGACCAACCTCTGCGACGAGGCCTACGACAACGTCGAGGCCGGCGTCAACGTGATCATCCTGTCGGACCGGCGCACCGGTCCCGAGCGGGCGCCCATCCCCGCGCTGCTCGCGGTGGCCGCCGTGCACCACCACCTCGTGCGCGCCGGCAACCGCCTGCAGGCCGGGCTCGTCCTCGAGTCCGGCGAGCCGCGCGAGGTCCACCACTTCGCCACGCTGATCGGCTACGGCTGCAGCGCGGTCAACCCCTACCTGCTCTTCGACAGCGTTGACGAGCTGGTCGTGCAGAAGCGCATCAAGGACGCCACCGGCAAGGAGATCGACGAGCCCGACGTCGCCGAGCGCAACATCGTCAAGGCGATCGAGAAGGGCCTGCTCAAGACGATCTCCAAGATGGGGATCTCGACGATCCAGTCCTACTGCGGCGCGCAGATCTTCGAGGCGGTGGGGCTCGAGCGCGACCTCATCGACCGCCACTTCACGGGGACGGCGTCGCGCATCGGCGGCATCGGCCTGGACGTCCTCGCCCGCGAGGCGCTGGACCGCCACGGCCGCGCCTACCCGCGCCCGGAGGGCGACCTGCTGCCGGTGGGCGGCATCTACGCCTGGCGGCGCGACGGCGAGCGCCACATGTGGAACCCCGAGACGATCGGGCTGCTGCAGCACGCGGTGCGCATGAACTCGGGGGCGGCGCCGGCGGACGGCGGGGTGGGTGGGAACGGATTGCGCGACGGCCCCGCGTACGAGAAGTACAAGCAGTTCTCCGAGCTCGTCAACGACGACGCGGCCCGCAAGTCGGCGCTGCGCGGGCTGCTCAAGCTCCGCTTCGGCGCCCAGCCCGCGGTGCCGCTCGACGAGGTCGAGCCGCCCGAGAACATCGTGCGGCGCTTCTCGACGGGCGCGATGTCGCTGGGGTCGATCTCCACCGAGGCGCACGAGACGCTCGCGCGCGCGATGAACCGCCTCGGCGGCAAGTCCAACACGGGCGAGGGCGGGGAGGACCCGCGCCGCTTCGGCGACGACCGCCGGTCGAAGATCAAGCAGGTCGCGTCGGGGCGCTTCGGGGTGACCATCCACTACCTGGTCAACGCCGACCAGCTGCAGATCAAGATGGCCCAGGGCGCCAAGCCCGGCGAGGGCGGCCAGCTGCCCGGCCACAAGGTCGACAAGTACATCGGCTGGGTGCGCCACACGACGCCGGGCGTCGGCCTGATCTCGCCCCCGCCGCACCACGACATCTACTCGATCGAGGACCTCAAGCAGCTCATCTACGACCTGCGCTGCTCGAACCCCGAGGCGAGCGTGTCGGTCAAGCTCGTCGCCGAGGTCGGGGTGGGCACGGTGGCCGCCGGCGTGGCCAAGGCCAACGCCGACCACGTGCTGATCTCGGGCCACGACGGCGGCACGGGCGCCTCGCCGCTGAGCTCGATCCAGTCGGCCGGCGTGCCGTGGGAGATCGGCCTGGCCGAGACCCAGCAGACGCTGCTGCGCAACGACCTGCGCTCGCGGATCGTCGTGCAGACCGACGGCCAGCTGAAGACCGGGCGCGACGTCGCGATCGCCGCGATGCTCGGCGCCGACGAGTTCGGCTTCTCGACCGCCCCGCTGATCGCGACGGGCTGCATCATGATGCGCGCCTGCCACCTGAACACGTGCCCGGTGGGCATCGCGACGCAGGACCCCGAGCTGCGCAAGCGCTTCCTGGGCGAGCCCGAGCACGTCGTCAACTTCTTCTTCTTCGTGGCCGAGGAGCTGCGCGAGATCATGGCCGGCCTCGGCGTGCGCTCGGTCGACGAGCTCATCGGGCGCAGCGACCTGCTCGAGATGGACAACGCGATCGAGCACTGGAAGGCGCGCGGCGTCGACCTGTCGCAGATCCTCGCGATGCCCGAGCTCCCGGAGGGCGCGCCGCGCCGGCGCGTGCGCCCGCAGGAGCCGGTGCTCGACGACGCGCTGGACTGGGAGCTCGTCGAGCGCTCGCGAGCGGCGATCGAGGAGGGCGGCCGCGTCGAGCTCGACCTGCCGATCCGCAACGTCAACCGCTGCGTGGGCGGCATCCTGTCCTCGCGGATCGCGGCGCGTCACGGCGCCGACGGGCTCCCCGAGGACGCGATCCAGGTCACCTTCACCGGCTCGGCGGGCCAGTCGTTCGGCGGCTGGCTGGCCCCCGGCGTGAGCTTCACGCTGTTCGGCGACGCCAACGACTACTGCGGCAAGGGGCTGTCCGGTGGGACGCTGGCCGTTCGCCCGCACGAGGAAGCGTCCTTCTGCGCCGAGGAGAACGTCGTGGTCGGCAACGTCTCGCTGTACGGCGCGACGGGCGGCAAGGCGTTCTTCCGCGGGATCGCCGGCGAGCGCTTCTGCGTGCGCAACTCCGGGGCTGAGGCCGTCGTCGAGGCGGTCGGCGACCACGGCTGCGAGTACATGACCGGCGGGCGCGCGGTCATCCTCGGCCCGACCGGGCGCAACTTCGCCGCGGGCATGAGCGGCGGGCTCGCCTTCGTCCTCGACGAGGACGGCACGTTCCGCGCCAAGGTCAACCCGGCGGTGATCAAGGACCTGACCGTCATGGACGAGGCCGACGCGATCGAGGTGCGCGACCTGATCGCCGAGCACGTCGCACGGACCGACTCGCCGGTCGGGCGGCGCGTCCTCGAGGAGTGGGACGACGTACGCGACAAGTTCGTCAAGGTCTTCCCGGAGGACTACCGTCGCGTGCTCGAGCAGCTCGCGCTCGAGGAGGAGGAGGCCGCCGAGCAGGCGGTGTCCACCGGCGGCGAGGGGTTCTACACGCAGGAGGAGGTCCCGCTCGATGGGTGAGCTCGGCTACTTCCTCAAGGCGCCGCGCATAGGCGTCCCCGAGCGCGACCCGCGCGAGCGCGTCGGCGACTTCAAGGAGTTCGTGCTCCAGCGGCCCGACACCGAGCTCGCGCTGCAGGGCGCGCGGTGCATGGAGTGCGGCGTGCCGTTCTGCCACAACGGCTGCCCCCTGGGCAACCTGATCCCCGACTGGAACGACCTGGTCTACCGCGGGCGCTGGCGCGAGGCCATCCGCCAGCTGCACGCGACCAACAACTTCCCCGAGTTCACCGGCCGGCTGTGCCCGGCGCCGTGCGAGGCGTCGTGCGTGCTCGAGATCCGCGAGGGCGACGCGGTCACGATCAAGCAGATCGAGAACGCGATCGTCAACCGCGCGTGGTCGGAGGGCTGGGTCGTGCCCGAGCCGCCGCCCGGCGAGACGGGCCGCTCGGTCGCGGTCGTCGGCAGCGGCCCGGCGGGCATGGCCGCTGCTCAGCAGCTGCGCCGGCGCGGCCACGCGGTGACGCTCTTCGAGCGCGACGAGGCGGCCGGCGGCCTCGTGCGCTTCGGCGTCCCCGACTTCAAGATCGAGAAGTGGATCGTGGAGCGGCGCGTCGAGCAGCTCGTCGCCGAGGGCGTGACCCTGCGCCTCGGCGTCGACGTCGGGCGCGACGTCACGTACGAGCAGCTGCGCGCGGAGTTCGACGCGGTCGTGATCGCCACCGGCTCGCGCGTGCCCCGCGACCTGCCGGTGCCCGGGCGCGAGCTCGACGGCGTGCACTTCGCGATGGACTATCTCTACGTGCGCAACCGCGCGGTGGTCGCCGAGGGCGGCGCGCCGGGCGCGATCACCGCGAGCGACAAGCACGTGATCGTCATCGGCGGCGGCGACACCGGCGCGGACTGCGTCGGCAACTCGATCCGCGAGGGCGCGCGCAGCGTCTCGCAGCTCGAGATCCTGCCCAAGCCGCCCGACCGCCGCCCGGACGACCAGACGCCGTGGCCGCTGTGGCCCGCCAAGTACCGCAAGAGCTACGCGATCCACGAGGCGTTCGAGGTCGGCCGCGGCGAGCAGGGCTACGCCGTCGTGACGACGCACTTCAGCGGCAACGGCCGCGTCGAGAAGCTGCACTACGCACGCGCGGAGAACTTCAAGCCGGTGGCGGGCACCGAGGCCGACATGCCGGCCGACCTCGTGCTGCTGGCGATGGGCTTCCTGCACCCCGAGCACGAGGGGCTCGTCGAGCAGACGGGCATCGAGCTCGACCCGCGCGGCAACGTCAAGACCAGGACCTACGCCACCTCGGTCCCGGGCGTCTTCGCCGCCGGCGACGCCAACCGCGGCCAGTCGCTGATCGTCTGGGCGATCAACGAGGGGCGCCAGTGCGCGCGGATGGTCGACCGCTACCTGCGCGAGGAGCTCGGCTACCGCGAGCCGCTGCGCACCGGCAACGTGCTGCCCGCCGACGAGGGCCCCGAGGGGCCGCCGCTCCACGTGAGCCCGGGCATCGAGGCCAGCCCCGAGCGCGCCTAGACTGGCGCGTCGCCAACTGTCACCGGTCGGCGCCCGGCTTTGCCACGGTCGGGCGCATGGGCCCGGCCGACATGGCCGCGATCAGCCTCGGTGCGGCGCTGCTGCTCGCCACCGGCGCCATGCTGGCGCTGGCCCTGCGCATCGCGGGCGCCGCCGAGCTCGTGCTGGCCGCGCTGGTGCTGGCGGCGGGCACGGCGATCGGCATCGTCGAGGCGCTCTCGCCCGTGCACGGCGTCACGCGAGCCGGGCTGCTGGGCGGAGCGGCCGTGGCCGCCGGGCCGGCCTGCGCGGCGTGGTGGCGAGCGGGGCGTCCGCGGCCCCGCGCGGCGCTCCGCTCGTCCGCGCGCGCGAGCCCCGTGATTGCGCTCGTCGTGCTCGCCGCCGCGCTCGCGGCGCTCGCCCAGCTCGTCCTCGCCCTCCTGGTCGTCCCCAACGAGGTCGACGGCCTGCTCTATCACCTGCTGCGCGCGGCCATGGTCGTCCAGGACCACACCGCGGTGCCCTTCCGCCCGGCGCTGGCCGGCGATCCCGCGACCATGGACCCCGCCAACGGGGAGCTGCTCGTGGCGTGGACGATGGCGCTCTCGAACGGGGACCGCATCGCGGCGCTGGTGCAATGGGCCTGCCTGCCGGCGCTCGGCCTGCTCGTCTACGCGGGAGGGCGCGCGCTGGGCTTCGCCGCCTCCGCGGCCGCGTTCGCAGGTGCGATCGCGGTTCTCGCGCCCGAGCCGCTGCTCCAGGCGACGACGGTCCAGACCGACCTGCTGCTGAGCGTCCTCGTCGGCTGCACGGCGCTGTTCGCGGTGCGCGGCGTGCGCGCACGCTCGGCGGGCGACCTCGTCGTCGCGGCCGTCGCCGCCGGCCTGGCGCTCGGGACCAAGAGCTCGGCGATGATCGCGGCCCCGTTCGTGGCGATGCTCGTGCTCGCCGCCGCGTGGGCCGCGCGGACACCTCGACGGGTGCTGCTCGGAGCGCTGGCGCTGTTCGGCACGGGCGCACTCGCCCTGGGCTCGTTCGCCTACGCCGAGGACGTCGCGCGCACCGGGGACCCGCTGGGCGGGATGACCGTCACCACCGAGCGCGACTTCACGCGCGCCTCGCCGGCGCTCAACGTTGCGCGGTCTGCGTGGTCCGTGTTCGTCGAGGCCCCCGGGCTGCCGCGCGTCGAGCCACTGGAACGGGCGCTCGACCCGCTGCGTCTCGCGCTCTTCAGCCACATGGACGGCAGCTACTACTCGACGCCGACGGCGGTCCGCTTCGACGTCGACGAGGACACCGACGGACTGGGCCTCGTCGGCCTGTTCGTGCTCGTGCCGGTGATCGCCGTCGCGCTCGCGTCGCCCCGCTCCGGCGCGCATCGAGCGGTGGCGCTCGCCGGGCTGGGCTTCTGCGTGGCACTCACCGCGCGGTCGGGCTATAGCCCCGATAACAGCCGGCTCGTGATGCCCGGACTCGTGCTGACACTGCCCCTGCTGGCCTCGGT
The DNA here is from genome assembly GCA_005888335.1 of Actinomycetota bacterium. The sequence continues at coordinate 11,662 of VAWY01000012.1, read as the reverse complement.
CGCCGCGCACCGCAGGGTGCGGGCCGCCGTCGCCGTTCTCGCCGTCGCCGGCGCCGTCCCGGCCGTGCTGCTCAACCCCCACCGCTCCCCGTTCAGCGATCCGGTGCTGATCGGGCAGGGGCGCGTCGGTCAGCAGCTGGTCGATTACGCCGGGATGGCCGAGATGATCGATCGCCTCAGCCGGCTCGTTCCGGCGAGCACGCCGATCGGCGTGCTGCATCCGCCCGAGTTCACGTACGGCTCGCACCCGGCCTATGCGCTGTTCGGCGCGCACTTCGACCGCCGCGTGGTCCCGGTCTCCAACCGCGACCTCAGCCCGCGGCGCCTGCACGCACTGGGACTGGCCGGCGCGGTCGTGTGGTGGCCCAATTGCGATGGCCCGGCGTGCCGGCTTTCGCTGCGTGGCCTGCCGCGCGTCTGGCTCGGAGCGGGCGGCGAGTTCATCGAGGCGAGCCGCGAGCGCGCCTAAAGGTCTGCCGGCCGACAGTTTTCCTCCCCGGCGTCGTTGTGGTCTTCATGACCCGACCTCGCGCCCTTCTGCTCGCGCTCGCGCTCTGCCTGATCCCGGCGCAGAGCGCCCGCGCCGTCGTCGGCGGCCACGCCGTGCCGTCCGGCAAGTACCCCTACGTCGCGTACATCACGATCGACTCGGCGTTCGCGTGCACCGGCACGCTGGTCACACCGACCATCGTCGTGACCGCCGGGCACTGCTCGTCGATCACGCCGGGGATGGCCTCGATCCCGGTCGGCCAGCCGGGGCAGGCGATCGACGTCTCGGTCGGCTCCAACAAGCCCGGCGCCGGCCAGCACCCCGGCGTCGACCACGCGATCGTCAACAGCAACTACAACATCCTCAACGGCGACTCCTACGACGTCTCCCTGCTGGCGCTCGCCTCGCCCGTCAACCTGCCGACGGTCAAGGTCGCGGGCAGGGGCGAGGAGTCGCTGTGGAAGCCGGGCACGATGGCGACCATCGCCGGCTTCGGCGTGACCAAGGAGGGCGGCGACCCGCCCGCGGTCATGCAGGAGGCGCAGGTCCCGATCACGACCGACGCGTACGCCGCCGGCGCCTATGGCACCTCGTTCGACCCCACGACGATGCTGGCCGCGGGCTTTCCCAAGGGCGGCGTCGACACCTGCCAGGGCGATTCGGGCGGCCCGCTGCTCGTGCCCGCGCCGACCGGCGCGCTGCGCCTGGCCGGTGACACGAGCTGGGGCGACGGGTGCGCGCGGCCGGGCAAGCCGGGCGTCTACGGGCGGCTGGGCGACAGCACGCTGCGCGAGTGGATCCGTGCCAACGCGCCCGGCGCCGTGGCGCCCGACGCGAGCGCGCCCGCGCCGGCGGCAAAGCGCAAGAAGGCGACGACGAGCCGCGCGGCCCGCAGCCGCCGGGTGAGCCGGCGCGCGCAGCGCGCGCGGGCGGCCAGCCGCTAGGCGATCTTCGCTGTCGGCGGGTGTCCCTCGGGGCGCCCGCCGACTAGCGTCTGCAGCATGATCACCTTCCTCATCCTCCTCGCGCTCAACGGGCTCATCGTCGGCGCGCTCGCCCGCCTCGCGCTACCGGGCAAGGACCCGATGTCCATCCCCATGACGATCCTCGTCGGGATCGCCGGGTCGTTCGCCGGCGGGCTGATCGCCTACGCGCTGTTCGGCCGCAACGCCGGCAGCTGGCTCCTCGGGCTCATCTGCGCGACGACGATCGTCTACTTCATCCGCCGCTCGCGCGGCGGCTCGCTCACCGACCCGGGGCGCCCTCCGCTGCGTTGAGCGGCTCGTCCTGGTGGCTGCGCAGGCTCGAGGCGACGACGACGAGGGCGATCCCCGCCCCCTCGAGCACTGACGGCACCTGGCCGAGGATGATCGCCCCGACGACGGCGGCGGTCGCGGGCAGCAGCGAGAGCAGCAGCGCGAAGCGCGCGCGCGGCAGCCGGCGCATGGCCAGCTGCTCGAGCGCGTAGGGGACGACGCTGGCGGCCAGGCCGACGAGAACGCACGCCCCGAGGAGCGCCGGGTCGGTCAGCGCGGGCGTGGCCGGGCCGGCGAGCGCGGGCGCGAGCGCCAGCGCGCCGAAGGCCATCGCCGCCGCGAGCCCGTCCTGCGGCCGGATGCCCGGGTCGGCGGCCACGCGGTGGCCGAGGACGATGTAGCCGGACCACAGCGCCCCCGCGGCCAGCGCCAGCGCGACGCCGCCGGGGCTGCCGGAGAGGTGCACGTCGGCGAGGGCGAGCACGCCGACCGTGGCGAGCGCGAGCGCCCCGAGGTCGCGGCGCGTGCGCGAGCCGAGCGCGGCGACGGCGATCGGCCCGGCGAACTCGATGGCCACCGCGGTGCCGAGCGGCAGCCGGGCGATGGCCAGATAGAAGCACAGGTTCATCAGGGCCAGCGCGCCACCGAACGCCGCCACCAGGCACGCGCGCCGCACGGTCCAGGCGCTGCGCCACGGCCGCCGCCAGGCGACGAGCGCGACGGCCGCGCTGAGCACGCGCAGCCAGGCCACGCCGGCGGCGGGCACGCTGGCGAAGAGCTTGACCGCGAAGGCCGACCCCACGTACTGCGACAGCGCGCCCATGACGAACAGCCCCTGGGCGGGCAGCCGGCCCAGTCCGAAGCCTGCCGCGCGCGGCGACGGCGAGCGGCGGTCCGCAACGGCCGGGGGCACCGGTTCAGCCTATGTCTCCGTCGGCGCCGCCCGATAACCTGACGCCTGCGTCATGTTCAGGGAGATGATCACGTGACCGACATCGCGGCGGAGGGCCGCCGGCAGGCGACCAAGCAGGCCAACCGCGAGGCGATCGTCGCGGCCGCGCGCGAGGTCTTCGCCGACCTCGGCTACGGCGCGGCCACGGTCCGCGACATCGTCCGGCGCACCGACCTCGCCACGGGGACGTTCTACAACTACTTCCCCGACAAGGAGGCGGTCTTCCGGGCCCTGCTGGAGAAGAGCGCGCGCGACGTCCGCGAGGTGGTGCGCGCGGCGCGGCGCTCCGCGCCCGACGCCGAGGCGTTCGTCCGTGAGGGCTTCCGCGCCTACTTCGAGTTCCTCGCCTCGGACCGCACGATGTTCGAGATCATCCGCCGCAACGCGGGCACCATCCGCGCGCAGTTCGACACGCCGGCGCTCGGCGCGGGCACCGAGGAGCTCGAGGCGGACCTGCGCCGCGCCGTCGACGCCGGGCTGCTGGCGCGCCACGACGCGCGCTACATGGCGGCGGCCATGGTCGGCGCGGGCTTCGAGCTGGCGGTCCGGATGCTGGAGTCAGACCCGCCCGACGTCGAGGGCGCCGTCGCGTTCGCGACGTCGCTGTTCGCGCGGGGACTGGCCCGCTGACCACGCGGGTACCCTGCCCGCCTATGTCCCGCCGCCTCCTGCCGTTCCTCATGCTGCTCGCCTGCCTCGCCGTCCCCGTCGCCGGTCAGGCGGTGAGCTACAAGACGGGAATCAGCGACCAGGTCCCGTCGAGCTTCCTGAACCCGCTCTTCCAGCCGCTCGGCCTGTCCGCGGCCCGCTACATCACGCCCTACGACGTCATGAACCTGCCGGCCGGGAGCCCCGACCGCGTGGCGCTCAGCCAGTGGGTGCGCAACGCGGGCGGCCAGGACCTCCTCGTCTCCTTCGAGCACTCACACACGCGCGGCCGCGAGCGCCACGTGCCCAACGTCGCCGAGTACACGAAGGCGATCAAGCTCTTCCTGCGCGCGTTCCCGAAGGTCCACAGCATCTCGCCGTGGAACGAGGCCAACCGCTGCCAGCGCCGCGTGGGCTCGGGCGCGAACGCGTTCTACGTCGGGCAGCCGATCTGCCACAACCCCAAGCGGGCGGCCGACTACTACAAAGCGACGCGGACGGCGTGCCGCGCGCTCCATCGCCGCTGCACGATCGTCGCGCTCGACATCCTCGACCAGAACAAGGTCGGGCCGTCGGTGGGCTACGTCAGGCAGTTCCTGCGCTACGCGCGGCCGTTCCCGGCGGTCTGGGGCATCCACAACTACTCGGACACCAACCGGTTCTCGACCCAGCGCACCCGCGCGCTGCTCAAGGCGACGCGCCGCGGCCAGGTGTGGCTGACCGAGACGGGCGGCATCGTCAAGTTCGGGAAGTCGTTCCCCTTCAGCCCGGCGCGGGCGGCCCGCGCGCTGGGGTGCATGTTCACGATCGCCAAATCCAACCGGCGGATCAAGCGCCTCTACATCTACAACTTCTCGCCGGCCCAGCCGGAGTCGAGCTTCGACGCCGGCCTGATCAACCCGGACGGCTCCAAGCGGCCCGGCTGGAACGTCGTCAAGCGGCGCAAGGCCGGGCCCTGCCACCGCTAATCCGTCCAGGGCGGCGCCGCGGGCGCGGGGCCCCGGGCGCCCCCGGCCGATGAGGCGGGGGATGAGCCGCCGCCTCGTCGATCCGTTTCTGGCCGCCACGCCGCTCCTCGTCGCCCTCGCGGCGGCGCTGCACCCCCTCGCGGGGGTCGCGGCGCTGGTCGCGCTGCTCGCGACGGGCGCCCGGTGGGCGCTGCCGCGCCGCCGGCGCCGGGCGCGTCGCGGTGGTCGGACGAAGACCGTCGTCGCCGTCGCGCCGCTGCGCCCCCGCCGGCCGCGCCCGCGGCCGCAGGTCTCGGTCGCCGCCGTCGCCGGGCGCGGGGCGGGGGTGCGGGCGCTGCGGCCGGTCGAGCTGCACGCGGGGCGCATCCGGCGCACGGCCGGCCGCCGGCGCACCGCCGATCCGGCGCTGCGGGCGGCGTGCCTGGGCGTCGCGACGCGCGCGAACGCCCGGCTCACCGACGCGGCCGCCGTCCGCCTCGGGCTCGCCGACGCGCCCCTCGGACCGCCGGCCGCGAGCGATCCCGATCCGGTGCTGCTCGCCGCCGCCTGGCCCGCCGCGGCCTGAATAAAATTTGTGGGCCTTCGGTGCCCACCTTCTGTCGCCACAACCGGTTCATCCAGAACTGCCCGATCTGCCGCGAGCCCGAGCCGCCGCGGCGGCCGGCCCGGCCGGCGGGGGCCCGTTCCACGGCCGCGCCGTCGCGCCGCGCCCGCGCCTCGGCCACGGGCGTCAAGGTCCGCCGCGTCGCGCGCGCGGCCGACGACGGCTACCGCAACGCGCTCGTCCCCGGACTGCGCTCGAGCGCCGATGCGCAGCGCCTGGCCGAGGAGGTCGCCTTCGCGGCCGGCCGCCTCGCCGACCTGGCGGACGCCCCGGGTGGCCTCTACGCCGAGGCGGCGAGCGAGCCCGACCGCGAGGAGGGGCTCTGGCTGGCGACGCTGATCGCGGTCCTCGGGCCGCTGACCAGCGACGATCCGTTCGCCGGTGTGCGCGCCGCGCGCGTGCGGTGGGCCGACCGCTCGACGCCCTCGCTCGACGGCGTGCCGCTCGGCCCGCGCGCAGGGGCGCCCGACGCCGCGGGGGCCGAGCGCGGGCTCGACGCCTACCGCGCCTGGGCCGAGCGCGCGGGCGGCCAGGGCGCGGCCCTGCTCGGCGCCCCCGGCTGGACGCCCGAGCGGCGCTTCGACCGCGCCTACGAGCGCCTGGGCGCGCTGCCCGGCCTCGCCCGCCCGGCCCGCTACGACCTGCTCGTGACGCTCGGCCGCCTCGGGCTCGCCGACGTGCGCCCGGACGCCCTGCACTTCGCCGACGGCGACGACGCGTCGCTCGCCGCCCGGCGGGTCTTCGGCATCGCGGACCGGTTCCTGCTCGAGCGCCGCGCGAGCGACCTCGCCGAGGCCTGCGACGTGCCGCTCGAGGCCCTCGACCTGGCGCTGGCCAATTTCGGCTCGGAGCGCGGCCGGATCACGCAGGGCGCGAGCGCCGACGCCGCCGACCCGGCGGCCGAGGACCGGGCGGCGGCGGCGCTGGGCGTCTGATCAGGTCAGCTCGAGCTCGTACTCGACGAGCAGTCCGCCTGGGCCGACCGCGGTGAACCCGTCGCGGCGCAGCATGTTCTGGCTGCGCCGGTTCTCACCCAGGGTCACGGCGCGCAGTCGGCGCAGGCCCTCTTCCCGGGCGCGCTCGATCAGCACGCGCGTCAGGGCCGTGCCCACGCCGCGGCCCTGCCAGGCGTCGACCACCGTGATCGCGATCTCGGCGACGTCGCCTTCGCCCGGCAGGCGCACGTAGCGCGCCACGGCGACGCCCTCGCCGGTGACCGGGTCGATCGCGAGCAGCGCCTCGCGGTCGTGATGGTCGAGGTCGAGGAGCCGGTCCAGATCGGGCTTGGTGAGCCGCGGCTTCGGTCCGGCGAAGCGCAGGTAGCGCGTGGTGGGCGACAGCCGCGCCACCGCGGCCTCGAGGCCGGCTCGGTCGGCCGCCTCGAGCGGCCGGACGGCGACGGCGGCGCCGTCCGCGAGAGTCAGGCGGGTCCGGTGCGTCATGGCCGCAGTGTCCCAGAGTGAGTTGCATGACGCGACTCTATGTGACGGATCGCTCAGACGTGCGATGCTGCGCGCGTGATCGGCGCCATCATCCTCGGCCTCATCGCCGGCTACATCGGTCGCACCTTCACGCGCGGCAGCGGGGTGCGCGGCTGCCTGCCGACGACCGCGGTGGGGGTCGTCGGAGCGCTCGTCGGCTACCTCATCTTCACCGAGGCGCTCGGCATCGGCGACACCGAGGCGCTGGACCTCGGCGGCCTGCCGGGCGCGGTGATCGGCACGATCATCGTGCTCGTGCTCATCCGCGCGGTCGGGCGTCGCGCGTAGGGGCGTAGCTCCCCGCGCTCGGCCGGCTACCTGTGCACGACAACTTCGTAGATGTCGACGACGGGCTCGCGGGTCGGACGGGCCGTGGCGACCGCCTGCTCCCGTGCCCTGATCGCGATCTCCTCGCTGTGCCTCATGTCGGCCTCGCTCTCCCAGACCGTGATAGCGAGGGCCTGACCAGACTTGCGGTTGACGCCGACGGTGATCCCTCGGAATCCCGGCTGTTGCTCGAGGTCGCCAAGCGCCTCCTCCTTGAACTGCCGGACGGTCTCGTCGACGCGCTCCGGGTTGAGACCAGCGAACCTGCTGAGTCGCGCGTACACCTGACCCTCCTCATGCTGCGCCGACGGCGCTCGAGGTTGCCGTGAGAAGTATCGGACAACGCGTTCAAGACTTCCAGTGACGCACGAGGTCCCGGCGTAGCACCGCGGGCGAGCGGTTCTGCGACGATGACGAGTAGGAGACCGGTCATGCGGTGCACAGCGTGCGGGCAAGAGAACCGCCCCGACGCGACGTTCTGCAGCGAGTGCGGGAAGCGCTTCGCCGAAACCGTCGTCTGCCCGCGTTGCGGCCGGGCGAGCGCGACCGGGCAGCGCTTCTGCGACGCGTGCGGCGAGCGCCTCGCCACGGAGGCCGGGCGCCCGGTCGCGCCCCAGGCCGCGCCGGCGGCGTTCGCCGACGGGCGCTATCGCATCGAGCGCTTCCTCGGCGAGGGCGCGCACAAGCGCGTGTACGTCGCCCGCGACACGATCCTCGACCGCGAGGTCGCCTTCGCGTTCATCAGGGGGGCGCTCGACGAGGGCCGCGCGGACCGGATCCGGCGCGAGGCCCAGACGATGGGCAGGCTCGCTGCCCACCCGAACCTCGTGACCATCTACGACGCGGGCGAGGAGGCCGGCGCGCCGTACATCGTCGAGGAGTACCTCGACGGCGGCACCGTCGCCGACGTGCTCGCGCACGCAGACCCGTCGGCTCGGCCGTTGCCCGTCGAGCGAGCCGTGCGCATCGCGGCGGACGTGTGCGCCGCGCTCGACCACGCGCACCGCCACGGCGTCGTGCACCGGGACCTCAAGCCCTCCAACGTCTGGTTGACCGCCGACGGCACGGCGAAGCTCGGCGACTTCGGCATCGTCGCCGCCCTGCGCCAGAACGCGAGCGCCACGATGGCCCGGCTCACGGGCGAGGGCATGATGCTCGGCACGATCGAGTACATCGCGCCCGAGCAGGCCCTCGGCCGCGCCCCGGAGCCGAGCGCGGACCTCTACTCGCTGGGCGCGATGCTCTATGAGCTCGTCACCGGTCAGCCGCCGTTCGCCGGCGACGACGAGCTGGCGATCATCACGCAGCACCTGCGGACGCCTCCGGTGGCGCCGGCGTGGCGCAACCCCGAGGTCTCCAAGCCGCTGGAGGCGCTGATCCTTCAACTGCTCGCGAAGGACCCGCGGGACCGGCCGCAGAGCGCCGCCGAGGTCAGCGAGGCGCTCGCGGCGCTCGCAGCGCCCGCGCCCCGGCGGCCGAGCACGGTCGAGGTCGACGGCAACCCGCTCGACCGGCTCGCCGGCGGCGTCCACGTCGGGCGCGAGCGCGAGCTCGACGGGTTGTGCGACGCCGCCGATCTGGCGCTCGCGGGGCGGGGCCAGCTCGTCCTGATCGCCGGCGAGCCGGGCATCGGCAAGACGCGGCTGGCCGAGGAGCTCACGACCTATGCCCACGTGCGGGGGGCGCTGGTGCTCTGGGGGCGCTGCTACGAGGGCGAGGGCGCGCCGGCGTACTGGCCGTGGATGCAGGTCGTCCGCGCCTACAGCGTCGACCACGACCCTCGCGCGCTCAGCGAGACGATGGGTCCGGGCGCCGCCGACATCGCCCAGGTGGTCTCCGAGGTCCGCCGGCGACTGCCCGGTCTCGAGCCGCCCCCGGCGGTCGGGACGGAGCAGGCGCGCTTCCGGCTGTTCGACAGCGTCACGACGTTCCTGGTGAACGCCTCGCGCCGCGAGCCGCTGGTGGTGGTGCTCGACGACCTGCAGTGCGCCGACCGGCCGTCGCTGATGCTGCTCGAGTTCCTCGCGCCGCAGCTCGGCGACGCACGCCTTCTCATCGTCGGCACGTACCGCGACACGGAGCTCCACGGGCAGCACCCGCTCGCGCAGACGCTGGCCGAGCTCGCCCGCGTGCGGCCGCCTCGCCGGATCGCGTTGCGCGGACTCACCCGCGCGCAGGTCGCGCGGTACGTCGCGATGACCGCCGGCCTGGAGCCCGACGACGCGCTCGTCGACGCGGTGCACGCGAAGTCCGAGGGCAATCCCTTCTTCGTCGCGGAGATCATCCGCCTGCTCAGCGCGGAGGGGCGGCTCGACAGCGCCGCGGGCGAGATCGTCATCCCTCAGGAGGTGCGCGAGCTCGTCGGGCGGCGCCTCGCGCCGCTGAGCGCGCAGTGCCGCGAAGCGCTCGCGATCGCCGCGGTGATCGGCCGCGACTTCGACCTGCGCGTGCTGCAGGAGGTCGCGGCGATGAGCAGCGAGGCGATGCTCGAGGCGCTCGACGAGGCGCAGGCGGCGCGCGTGATCGTCGCGCGCGCCCCGGGCCGCTACCGCTACCACTTCACGCACGTGCTCATCAGCGACACGCTGGCGGGCGGCCTGCCCGTGGGCCGCCGGATGCAGCTGCACCGCCGGGTCGGCGAGGCGCTCGAGCGGGTCTTCGCCGGGCGGCTCGAGCCCCGACTGGCCGAGCTCGCGCATCACTTCCTCGAGGCCGCGTCGGCGGGAGACGTCGAGCAGGGCCTGCGCTACGCGACGGCCGCCGCCGAGCACGCGAGCACCCGCCTCGCCCACGAGGAGGCGGCCCGCATGTACGAGCGCGCGCTCCAGGCTCTCGACCTCGTCCCCGCGCCCGCCGGCGAGCGGCGCTGCGACCTGCTGCTCGCCCTCGGGGAGGCGCACCACCGCGCCGGCGCGCACGGGCGGGCGCGCGTCGCGTTCTGCGACGCCGCCGAGGCGGCGCGGGAGCTGCGCTCGTCCGAGCGCCTGGCGCGCGCCGCTCTCGGGTACGGGGGTCCGCGCGGCAGCTTCGGGGTCGTCGACGAGGAGCTCGTCGGGCTGCTCGAGGAGACGCTGGCCTCCGGCGAGCTCGGCGACGGGGTGCGCGCGCGGCTGCTCGCGCGCCTCGCGATGGAGCTGTACTTCGCGGGCGCGGGGGAGCGCCGGGCGGCCCTGGTGGACGAGGCGCTGGCGATCGCGCGCCGGCTTGGCGATCCCGCGACGCTCGCGTACGCGCTGAACGCGCGCTACGCGGCGCTGTGGGGACCGGAGAACGTGGAGGAGCGCCTCGCGATCGCCGACGAGGTGGTCGAGCTGGCGCGGCGCGCGGGCGACCACCGGCTCGCGCGCGAGGGCCGCGGCCGGCGCATCGTCGCGCTGCTGGAGATCGGCGACGTTGCGGCCGCGCACGCGGAGATCGAGGTGCACGCCCGGGCGGCGGAGGAGCTGCGCCAGCCGTACGGCCGCTGGCAGGCGGCGATCTGGCACGCGGCCGAGGCGCTGCTCGCCGGCCGCTTCGCGGAGGGCGAGTCCGGCGCCCGCGAGGCGTTCGAGCTCGGGCGGCGCGTGCGGATGACGGACGCCGAGCACTGCTTCGCCATCCAGAGTTTCATCGCCGCGATGGAGCTCGGGCGGCTGGCCGAGCTGCAGGCGACCGTCGAGCGGCTCGCCGCGCGCTATCCGGAGACCACGCGGTGGAGGGCGGGCCTCGCCTACCTGCACACCGAGCTCGGCCGCCGAGACGAGGCCGCGGCGGCGTTCGAGGAGGTGGCCGGCCGCGGCTTCGGCGCGGTCGAGCGCGACAACCAGTGGCTCGTCGCGATGACCGACCTCGCGGACACGTGCGCCTTCCTCGGCGACGCTCGCCGCGCTGCCGAGCTGCGCGACCTGCTGCTTCCCTACGCCGGGCGCAACGTCGTCATCGTCGAGGGATGGGCCTGCTTCGGCTCGGCCGACCGCCCACTCGGCGTGCTCGCGAGCACGATCGGGCTGTGGGACGACGCGGAGGCGCATTTCGAGGCCGCCCTCGACCTCAACGCGCGGCTCGGCGCACGCCCGTGGCTCGCGCGCACCGAGCTCGCCTACGCCCGGATGCTGCTCGCGCGGCACCAGCCCGGCGACGCCGAGCGGGCTCGTGACGTCATGCGCCGCGCCTACGCCACGGCGCGGAGCCTCGGCATGACCACGCTCACAAAGCGGGTCGAGGCGCAGCTCACGGCGACGGCGTCGTGACGAAGTCGGTGAGCTCCGCGCCGTCGTGCGCCGGGTGGGCCGCGGCGACGTGGCCCATGGTCGCCTCGAGGAAGGGCTTGACGACGTCCATCGGGAGCGGGAAGACGACGGTCGAGTTCTGCGTGGAGCCGATCTCGGTCAGCGTCTGCAGGTAGCGCAGCTGCAGCGACGCGGGGTTGCCGGCGATGACGTCGGCGGCATCGCGCAGGCGACGCGACGCCTGGAACTCGCCTTCGGCGTGGATGATCTTGGCTCGGCGCTCACGCTCGGCCTCGGCTCCGAGCGCCATCGCGCGCTGCATGTCGGACGGGATCTCCACGTCCTTGATCTCGACGGTGGTGACCTTGATCCCCCACGGGTCGGTGTGCTCGTCGATGATGTGCTGCAGTGCCTCGTTGAGCTGCTCGCGCTCGGAGAGCAGCATGTCGAGATCGGCCTTGCCGAGCACCGAGCGCAGCGTGGTCTGCGCGATCTGGGAGGTGGCGATGAGGAAGCGCTCGACCTCCACGACCGCGCGCGTCGCGTCGATCACGCGGAAGTAGCAGACGGCGTTGACCCTGGCCGGAACGTTGTCGCGGGTGATGAGGTTCTGCGGCGGGATGTCGAGCGTGACGGTGCGCAGGTCGACGCGCACCATCCGGTCGATCGCCGGGATGAGGAGTACGAGCCCGGGGCCCTTCGGCCCGAGCAGCCGACCGAGCCGGAAG